>JAFGWF010000162.1 GCA_016937295.1 Bacteroidales bacterium | reverse complement strand
TTGGGATGAGTTGATCTCTTTATATATAACTATTGGATATTTTAAAAATAAGTTTCAGAGTAGAATTTAGTTAATTATAACTGGCCTTTCAATAATTTTTTTGACGAAAGAGCTGAAATCATTACAGATAGAACAAGAATTGCAGCAATTGTAATCAACGAATAAGTTATTGGGATTTTGTATAGATCGGCAATCAACATTTTAACACCTACAAATATTAGGATAACAGCCAATCCATATTTAAGATAATAGAACATTCGGCTAATTCCTGCAAGTGCAAAATATAATGCACGTAGTCCCAATATAGCGAAAACGTTGGACGTGAAAACAATAAATGTATCGGTTGAGATAGCCAGTATTGCCGGTATTGAGTCAACTGCAAAAATCAGATCAGTAAATTCAATGACTAGTAACACTACAAATAGTGGGGTTGCTACCAGTTTTGCATGGTTTAATTTAACGAAGAATTTTCCATCGTGCATTTTATCCGTAACCGGGAAAAATCGTTTAAACAAACGTACTACAGGATTTTTATCAGGCTCAATGGATTCATCTTTTTTAACAGCCATTTTAATGCCTGTAAATACAAGAAAAGCGCCGAAAATATAAATAATCCAGTGGAACCGGTTGATTAAAGCAACTCCCGAGAAGATGAAAACTGCTCTCAACACCAAGGCTCCTAAGATTCCCCAAAATAAAACTTTATGTTGATACTTGGGAGGAATGTTGAAATAGGAAAAAACCATGATAAAAACAAAAAGATTGTCCATGCTTAACGATTTTTCAATCAGATAGCCAGTTAAGAATTCAGTTGCTTTTGCCTTTCCCAGATATACATAAATACCATAATTAAAAATCAATGCAAGGCTTATCCACATCGCGCTCCACAACAGGGCCTCCTTTAGTTTTACTTCATGTGCTTTCCTGTTCAACACTCCAAGGTCGAGGACAAGCATTAGCACTACAAAGATTAAGAATCCGACCCAAACTGTACCATTGATAATCATAAACTGCTGTTTTAAGTAATTTAATCAACAACATTAAACAGCTTTAACAGCCTGCTTAATTTTCATTATTTTATCTTTTTCTTTTCTCACAAAATAGCTTTTCAGCCGTTTATCAGCATAGGCTTTTATAGCATAGGCAAAAAATATCCCTGATAAAATATCAATACTGTAATGTCCCCTTGAAAGAAACAAGGCGCCAATAATTACAAAAACACTTGCCAACAGTACAATTCTGTAATATCTATCGCTGCATAAGATGAAATATAAATAGGCAATTCCAACATGCCCCGAAGGGTAAACGCCTAATTCATATTTCGAAAAACCATTAAAAAGACCTTGTGTCCCATCAAACATGGCCGGATTGCCCAAAGGGGTAAGAACAATAAAAACACCTCTGGTGATATGAAACATTCCGCAAAGTAGAAATACATAAGGAAGAATGGAATATTTTCGCCTGTGTATTATATAAACAGCAATAGTGAAGATCGACACCAAACTAAAAATGTCATAAAGGTAATCGATATCCCAATAAGGTAAATTGTCTAAAATGATGTCGGTCAGAACTGGCAAAGTTTTCCCTTCATTTACATATTGCTGCAGATAGGATTGTGATAAAAAATTGAGCTGTATTCCTGTAATAAGCATCAACAATCCGATGTAAAAATACCTGTTCTTCAATAAAGAAATGAACTCATTAACAATCTCGTTAGTTTTTACTATAAAAATATTTTTTTCTGCTCTAGATTCAATAGTTTCCATATTCGTACCTTATTTTTCCCCTTTTAATTTCTTTGCCGGTAAATAACCGGTATAGGTGAGAATAGAGATATTTCTTAATCAGAGTTGTTTTCTTTTCGGTCATTGTCCGTCTTCCCGATGTGTAAAATATAATTGGCAGGATTCGAAAAGAAAAACCATATTTTCGCCTGGCCCGTTTTATATAATTGCAATCTTCGCAAATGGCAAGATCTTCGCGGAATCCGTTAATTAAGTCGTGAGCCGTTCCGGTTGAAAGTAAACAGGCGCCATAGCCTGAACAATATACCGGGTACAGCAACGTCATAAAAAAATTGAAGGAGAAAGTTCCTATTCGTAAGCTTCTGCTCGATTCGGAGGTACGCATATAAAAAGTCGCGAGGTCACTATGCTTTTTCAGCAATTTCTTCCTAATAGTCCGGATAAAATCCGGTGGTAAAATTGTATCCGCATCCAAAAACAATAATCGTTCATATGAAGCCTGTTCAGCCCCTCTGTTTCTGGCATAACCTGGCCCCATTGCTCTTTCAAGTTTGATAAGTGTGAATTCACGAAACCTTTGTCCATAAAATTCAGCTATTTCACGGGTTTTGTCTGTGCTGTTACTATCAACAAAAATGATTTCAAAATCCCGACTTCGTTGATTCTCTAAAGACTCAAAAAGTTGAGGGATATATTTCTCCTCATTTAATGCAATAATAATGATACTAATATCCATTTATCAAATTGTAGGAATGGTATATGAAATATTCATGTTTCTATTTGATTTTTAACTTTTACAAAATTGGTTAAGCAATCTGATTATTAACAATAACCTTAACATCTTGAATAGTTTTGATTTTTTCAATTTCACAATCAGGAATTGTAATTCTGAATTCAAATTCCAAATCGTTTATCATTTCCACTAAATCAAAGGAATCAAGTCCCAGGTCTTCCCTTAATCGTGATTCCACAGAGATTTCGATTAATGGTTGTTTGCTTAATTTTGAAGCAATCAGCAACACCAGGTCTAATACATATTTTTCATTCATATGAGTTTTTAGATATTATTTGCAACAAATTTGCAGTTCTTCCTTCTCATTCTTTTTTGGCAAGCAGTTTATCATCACCGGTAAAACTAAAAATAAATTCTAAAGCGATTCTGAAGTATCGAATTGTATGTTTATCACGTGGGCTTTCCCTATAATTTTATAATTAATGGTAAAACAGTAATAATTGCATATTTCTTTTACGATTGAAAGGCCTATTCCTGTAGAGTTCTCCGATTTTCCGAATTGTACGTATTTCCCAAATAACATCTCGGGGTCAATATCCACGTGTGGTCCGGTATTGCTAATTTCCATAATATTTCCTGAAATATTAATCAGTAAATCCCCTGATTTATCATTGTGAACAATGGAATTTCGAATTAGATTTCCAATTAGTATTTCTGCTAATACTGGATTCATGCTAATCTGAATTTCATTATTAAAAGTGGTTTCAACCTGAATCTTTTTTGCATCAATTTGTTCGTTGTATTGGTTTAAGTAATCTGTTATTATTCCGGAGATTTCAATTTTTTCTGAATCAGAAAACTGTTCGTTTTCGATCCTTGAAAGAAGCAATAAAGAGTTATTGAGTTGCTTCATTGTACCTAAATTCGCATCAAGTCTTGAGTAAAGTTCTGCAGTTTTAACATCAATCTTTTTTTGCTGAAACAGTAACTCCAAATTCGATTTTGCAATCATCAAAGGGGTTTGGAGTTCATGTGAAATATTGTCGATAAATTTTTTTTGGTTAGCGAATGATTTATCGATACGGCTTGACATTTCGTTTAATGTTGTACTTAATATTTTAAATTCATCAATAGTTCCCCCTTTAAATTTTAAGTCTTTGTTTTTTCCTGGCTGGTAACTTTCGATTCGCTTTAAAATGGCATAAAATGGTAACCAAAGCCGCTTGGATATATTCAAGTTTACAAATGAAATTCCAAGTGTAATTAAGCCAAATAAAAATATGGAGTAGATTGAGATACTCAAAATCATAGAATCGTTTTGAACAAATGATTCCTGAAGTACAAGTTCGTAGTTTTTGTTTTGAATTTCAACCAGCGTCCTCAACTCTCTGAAGCGTTCGTAATCCCCATCCAAACTATCTAATCCAAAAACAAAAGAAAATTTCTCTTTAATCTGTGCTTCACCAACAGTCTCTTTGAGATAGTAACTACAGGATATTTTTTTATAAAGTTCCGAAACATCATTTTTGTTGTTTTGGATAAAACCCATGATTGCCTCTTTATCTTCCTTTAAGGATTCATCCACCTGGTGAATCATAACCTGCCTTAAAGCATAATAAAAACCAATACTACATAACAAGAAAATGGGCAGTGAAAAATAGAGGTAGTACCGGAGTGTTTTTGAAAGCAATTTCATGTATAAATTCGTTTGTTTGATTAATTAAACTTATAGCCAATGCTGTAAACAGTTTTAACATAGTTTTTACACCCGGCTTCTGAGAGTTTTTTCCGAATATTGGCCAAATGTGTATATATAAAATCATAAGAATAAAAATCATGCTCGTCAGGCCACAAATGATCCACAATTGACTGCTTACTTAAAACTTTGCCTTTATTGGTTATTAAATACAGGAGTAGTTGATATTCCTTTGTGGTAAAGTCCACGCGTGTTTGATTTACGAGGACTTGTTCAGTATTCAATTCAATTGCAATTTCTTTAAACTTTATTGTATTGTACCCTTTATTGACCCTTCTTCTCAAAATAGCTTTGATCCTGGCATTTAATTCTGATAGGTGGAATGGTTTGGTCAAATAGTCATCTGCCCCAAGATTCAATCCTTTTAAGACATCCTCCAGTGAGTTTTTTGCTGAAATTATAATAACACCACCATCATTATCTCGCTGTTTAATTTCCTCTATTAATTTTAGACCGCTGTTTGCACCTAGCATAATATCAATCACAAAACAATCATATTCATTGATATAAATTTTCTCCAACGCAGCAGCATAATTGTCTGTTGCCTCGCAAACATAATTTTCGCCTGACAGGTAAGTCAGAATATTTTTTAGCAGGCCTTTTTCATCTTCAACAATAAGGACTTTCATACTTTATTGTATAATAAAATTTGTTTTGCCAAATAAAACGCAACAAACTGAATTGACTCCTCAATCTTTGATTTTCTTGAAGGCAAATGTACTATCAAATACTTAAGGAAATCTTAAGTGTTTCATTTTCAACTTTAGATTCGCTAAAGTATTTGGGATTATTTATATTCGTACTAAAGCTTAAAAGTTCCAGGGATGATAATAGATGTTTTAACTATCGGATAGTCGCAATTATTTCATTATTTTCAAACAGGTTTGGAAAAATGAAAGAAACTTTGAAGAATAAAAGAAATACTAAACAGGTAGGTGATTTTACAGGCTAAGATTTTATCCCAAAGAATAACACGCATGAAAAATGCAGCAACTCCTTATAGTTCGTAAAAAATGCTGTCCAATAAATTAAAATAACTCGAGGAAGATTAATTAAAAGGAATATGTATCGGAAAATTCCTCCACCGGAAGAATATTCTTAGCAACGACCAGACGGGAGTTATTGCCAGCCGTTGGAATGATGATTGATTGAGCGTTGAAGCATTTTAAAAAAATTGCCAATTAACAA
The DNA here is from genome assembly GCA_016937295.1 of Bacteroidales bacterium. GTDB lineage: Bacteria > Bacteroidota > Bacteroidia > Bacteroidales > UBA1556 > UBA6267. The sequence goes on along the minus strand of JAFGWF010000162.1, from coordinate 4,290 downwards.
CTAACCTCTCCCACAGTTCCATACAGGAAAAGCGGTGTTCTCCCGCTTTCTTCAGCTGGTCTGGTGCCAGCCCGTTCAGCCCATTTAACAAGAATTAGTTCTTTAAGGGGAAAAACACTAACCTGCATTTTGGCAGGAGACAATATATACTCCGATTAGGGAAGTCAATTTATCAAATATAAAATCCTTTGAATTCAGAAAAGATCAAATGAATATAAGATTGATTAACAGGTGTAATTTCCTGAATGTTTTAGTTGATATGAATATCTATGATCATGCCTTTAGATGTGATTTGATTATCAATGATTAAAAATTTTTAATTCAGGCATAACTACCAATAATAGAGTGCTGTAGCTACAATTTGGACAGTGTTTTTAATTCTCAAGGATATTTCGGAGCAAGCTGACCCCTCAGGATTTAGGTTTTGGTTACTTGGTGGCTCATGAACCACTAATTAAAAGATATGGCCGGAAAACCTAAAAGCATGAGCTTGGTAAAACACCTACTGCAACTACACAAGCAAGGGTATGGGCACAAAGCCATAGCCTGTGTTTTAGGCATTAGTAAGAACTACGATAAAAAAAAGCTACCATGTTGGAAAAAATGGTGAAATTGACCACCAGTTTCGGTTCAGACTGACCAGTGGTTGCCGAGCAAATTGACCACCCAAAACGCTTACTTTTTTTAATGTAGTTACCCATACATTCGCTCAAAAACAGAAGTGGATTATGGTAAATAAATTAACGGACATGAGCAAGATTAGAAAAGCAATTAAATTGCATTGCAGCGGGAAAAGTAAGCTGTTTATAAACCAATACCTATCCTTGTCCCGAAACACTGTAAAGAAACCTGTTCGAAGTGCAGGGATTGACACTTGAACAGATCAATTAGGAGACTGATGTAGAGCTTGAGACACTGTTTTCCCACCAAACAGAAGATCCTGTCAGTCCACGATAGCAAAAGCTTTATGACAGAAAGAAAGGAAATGTAAAATGGTTTTCCACATTCACTTGTGACTCTTATCATTTCGCCAGATGGTTTCAAAAATGAAGATTGAAACCGTGTGATAAAGTCTACAGGTATTTTTTTGACAAATCTGTTTTTGCTACTGGATGACTATGGATTTAAAGTGTATCTTTTAAAGACTAGTTATGTGAACAATGTAAATAGAAGAAAAACTAACATTAAGTGCAGAGTGGATACAACCCCTTCTCAGTTACGGACTTCTTACAAATAGTTTCCAAGTATGACAGGTGTGTAGGATGGCTGTATTTTTATAGTTGGCCTCCTGAACGGTTTATCTGTCAGCTAGCATCTAAATTCAACACATACCATAGGAAACAAAATAGTTAAAAGTTTTGAGTTGTTTGTTATCCATCTACAGCATTTGGGTTTGTCGTTTCATGGGTTTTTAATTTTGCTATTAAGCTGATTGATTTTCAAAAACTAGGCACCTGCATTTGTATGTTGTTGCAGAAATTAAATTTGGTTTAGTTGTGCGTATATTTTCCCTTCGCGTAGTTGTAAGTAGTGCCCTTGGTGGCCTTGATAATAGCTGGAATATAAAGAAACAGAATGTTCGTAAAAGTCTTGTGAAATCTAGTTGCTAGAAAAATTGTTTTTGAAAACGACTGAATGGCATCTTGAATCAAATAGAATAATGGTAATTTCCTTTGAGCACGGGCTTTGCGTCATCTTTTTCAATAAGTTTTCAGACTGTTTTGTAGAAGATTGATAAAAAAAATCTAATTTAAAGCCGGACAGAACCAACCATCGATTTTTTTTGAAAACGCTACATTCTCATAATAACCAATTTTACGTTTTGGTAAGCACCCGATGGATGCAACAACAGTGGAGCCGTGGAGTAAGCATGTGTTCAGCAATACACGGCAACACCTGTAAAAACCAAACAGGGGCCGACTTGTTATATTCTCTACAGCAAAGAAAAACTAGGCTACAGCATGAACCCAAAATCAGATAACCATATTGCCGACCATCTACCATGGGCCGTGATGACCCTCAGCATCGAAATGAAGATTTTGTATGCCAATGCTGCGGCAAAGTGTGCATTGAACCAGGATGGAACCAATGCCGCCGATTTTCTGACCGGCATAACCTGGGTCGACCACCGCGGGGCGCCGCTTCCCGCCGAAGAACACCCGGTGGCCCAGTGTATAAAACGCCGCGAAACCCTTTCGGGTGTGGTACTTGGCGCTGTACTCCCTTCGGGCAGCGAAATTGTCTGGATCGAAGCGCACTGCATTCCGGAGGTGGAAGAAGGAAGCCAACAGCCCGAAAAGGTGATTTTCACATTCGTGACAAAGGAACATGAAGCAGTGAACCTCGAAATTAAAGCTTCGGAAGCAAAACCGAAGAACATGCTGCAACTTTTAACAACCACGGTCAACAATTTAAATGAAGCGATCCTAGTGGTTAATCACGAAGGAACCGTGGTATACACCAACCGGGGGTATGCCGAACTTTTTAAACCCTTGTTGGGTGATATGTTGGACTGGACCTTCGAGCAAATGACCAGTGCTTTTGATGTATACGACAGCAGCGGGCAGTTGCTTGCTCCTGAACAATGGCCATTTCTACGGATATTTAATGGAGAGACTGTCTTTCAGGAGAAAATGAAGGTTTCGCTAAAGGACAACAGCTTTTCAAGATTCGTTCAAATTAGTGGTAGTCCGGTTAAGCTTTCAGAAAACTTGGAACGTTTCTATGTGTTGTCTGCCAGCGATATTTCGGAGCAGGAACAAAACCTTCAGTTGCTTCAGGAAAATGAACAGAACTACCGCAAGCTTTTCCTTCAAAATCCGCAGCCCATGTGGATTTACGACTTGGAAACTTTGTGTTTTCTGGAAGTAAACGATGCTGCACTGAACAACTATGGGTACAGTCGCGAGGAATTCATGAACATGAGCATTAGAGACATCCGCCCGAAAGAAACTGTACAGAAACTTCTGAAAGACATAGAACGTACCAGTATGTCTTTGAATAATGCCGGAGAATGGAGACATCGCAAAAAGAACGGGGAGTTGATTGATGTCGAAGTAATATCCTACCGCCTGACATACCAGGGAAAAAAAGTCCGTCTGGTAATGCCACACGATATTACCGACCGCAAAAAAGCTGAAAAGCTGTTAGCAGAGAGCGAAGAAAGATTAAGCTTGTTTATTCAACATGCCCCGGCATCGCTGGCTATGTTCGACCTCAATATGACCTACTTGGCCGTTAGTAACAAATGGCTTGATATCTACCAGCTTTCAGGGAAAGACTTTATCGGAATGTCTCATTATGATGTATTTCCTGATATAACCGATGAATGGAAGACCATACACCAGCGCGGACTGAATGGAGAAATCATTCGAGATGACGACGATACTTTTGTAAGACACGATGGTACCATTCAGTATTTAAAATGGGAAATTCACCCATGGCATACAGCTGACAAACAGGTGGGGGGGATCATTATTTTCACCGAGGATATTACTGAGCGCAAGCGGGACGAAGAAGCCCTGCAGCGTAATGAAGCCTTGTTGAATGAAACTGGTAAAATCGCAAAAATAGGAGGTTGGGAGCTTGACTGCACAACGATGCAACAGGTATGGACCGACGAAACCTTCGTCATCCACGACCGCGAAAAAAATAAATACAATCCCAACTCTAACGAAGAGTTAAGTCGGTTTGAACCCGGTTCAAAGGAGCTGATTGAACCGGCTTTTGAAGCCGCGCTAACCAAAGGCCTACCTTACGACCTTGAGGTAGAAATGACCACTGTTAAAGGAACCAGAAAATGGGTGCGAGCAGTTTGCACTCCTATACTTACCGACGGAAAGGTAAGCAAACTAAAAGGAATGGTTCAGGACATTACCAAGCGTAAACAGGCTGAGAGGAAACTGATTAAGAGTGAGGAAAATTTCCGAAACCTGTTCTTCGATTCTCCTGATGCTTATTTGCTGATTAAAGACGGTACTTTTATTGAATGCAATAAAGCTGCAGAGAAAATGCTCTCGGGCCCTCGTATCGATATAATAGGAAAAACACCTGCGATGTTATCGCCCGAATATCAGCCGGATGGCAGAAAATCGGTAGTGTATGCTCCAACTTTGATAAAAGAGACTTACCAGAAAGGTAAAAATTCTTTTGAGTGGGTTCATAAAACGTTGGACGGTATCGAATTCATCGCTCAGGTTAACCTGAGTATAGTTGAAATATCGGGTGAGAAAATCGTTTTCACAAGCTGGCAGGATATCACCGAACGTAAGCAAGCCGAAGAAAAGTTGT
>JAFGWF010000161.1 GCA_016937295.1 Bacteroidales bacterium | reverse complement strand
GTGAAATTATGGAAATCATCCTCAACCTCAGGCCCTTCGCTAATCACAAAACCTAAGCGATTGAAAATTTCTACAATCTCGTTGCGCACTAAGCTGATTGGGTGGCGACTGCCAACTGAATCGTAAAACACCGGACGAGTGAGGTCTGGCATCTCTGAAACAGATTCCGCATTTGACTCAACCAATTCTTTTGCAGCATTATAGCGATCTTGAGCTGCGTTTTTAACCCCGTTAACCAATTGCCCAAAGGCAGGTTTTTCCTCCTTAGGCAGCAGTTTAAACTCCTCAAACAATTCCTGAACAATGCCCTTTCTGGATAAATAAACTAAACGAAATTGTTCCAATTGCTGCTCATTTTCAATTTGATAGGCAGCAATATCAGCTAATATTTTTTCGATTTTTTCTTTCAAAACAAAATTATTTAATTCGTTCGACTTGCATGGGAATATCTTTGAGAGGACGCGCATTTCGGTCCACAGGCTGAGCGGCAATTTTTTCAATCACCTCCATGCCTGAGATAACCTCACCAAAAACGGTGTACTCACCATCAAGATGCGGAGCTCCGCCAATAGTTCGATAAGCTTCGCGCTGCGCCGATGTGAACGTTTTTCTATAGTAGGATTCCATAAGATTGATGATGCTATCGGTAAAAACCTGACCCTGAACAATATAAAATTGGCTACCGCTGGAAGCTTTTTTCGGATTCACCTGGTCGCCCTCACGAGCGGCGGCTAAAGCACCTTTCTTATGGAAATATTTCTCAGGCATAAACTCAGCAGGAATTGTATAACCCGGGCCTCCATTTCCAAGCATAGTGCCGGCAGAAGCGCCAATGGAAGATGGATCGCCACCCTGAATCATAAAATTCTGAATCACACGATGAAACAAGGTATTGTTGAAAAAACCCGAATCGGCTAACTTGATGAAATTATCGCGATGCTGGGCAGTTTCGTTATAAAGTTTAACAACGATTTCGCCGTAGGATGTGGTGATTTTCACTTTAGTTTCCTCAGATTCAGTTGGATTAGGCAAATTTTCTTCAATCGGTTCAGTTATCGTTTCCGCATTTTGAATTGAATCGGAGGACTGGTTGTCGGCCAAAGCCTGATTTCCACAAGAATACAAACCGGCAGTCATTAAAACAACAAAGGTGAGATAAAAAAAGTTCTTCATTTGGAGTAATTTTATGTTAATCAATACTTTAAGTTGAATCAGCAAGATAATTTGCCGACCATGAGATGACTGCAAAAGTAACCCAAAATTTCGGATGGCAAAAAGGAAGTTTTGAAGTGTCATTTCTACAAAACTAACTACTCATGCTTCGAATCATTCCATCGAATTCATGTCAGACAGTTGCCCAAGGGTCACTACCATATTCGAGATTTTCAATGCCATGAAAGGTCGGAATCCCATTATTAAAGAAAAATCCTTTAAACTTCACCAAACTCAACATCATAGTCAATTTGAGCGCGTTCCCAAACTTCGAGTGCTTTTTCCAATTCCTTTTCAAGTTTTTTAAACTCATCAAAAAACATCGAATTGCTTAAGTCGATTCCGTATAACTCAGGATTGGCTAATTTAGTTTGCGAATCGGCAATTTGATGTTCGAGCGATGTAATCACCTCTTCCAACCGATTGATTTCTTTCTTCAATTTACGCTCTAATTTATCCCGCTCTTTCTTTTCAAGATACACCGTCTTGTTGCTATTATCCACATTTTTGGCCTCAGCAGCCTTCGTTTTTTTAACCTCCTCCAATGCTTGCAAATTTTCTAAAGCGCGTTTCTCTAAAAACAAGTCGATACCGCCGAGATGTTCAATAAGTTTTTGATTTCTAAATTCATAAGTCACATCACTCAAGCCTCTTAGAAAATCTCTGTCGTGTGAAACTAAAATCAAAGTGCCGTTGTATTGAAGAAGTGCATTTTTTAAAATGTCCTTTGAAACCATATCTAAGTGATTGGTAGGCTCGTCAAGGATAAGCAAATTGACAGGAGTTAGAAGCATTTTGGCTAAGCTCAACCGCGCTTTTTCACCACCACTGAGCACCTTCACTTTTTTATCAATATCTTCTTCACCAAAAAGGAAACTGCCTAAAATTCCGCGAATATTTTTACGAATATCGCCCACGGCTGCATCATCAATGGTTTCTAAGACGGTCTTCTCCAAATCGAGCATATCCGTCTGATTTTGTGCATAATAACCAATACTCACATTATATCCGCGCTTAATCTCACCTTCGTAATCAATAAGACCAACTATAGATTTTATCAAGGTGGACTTTCCCTCACCATTACGACCGACGAAAGCAATAAAATCATTCTTTTTGATTATGAGATTCAAATCTTTAAGAACCGTTTTGTCGCCGTAGCTTTTAGAATAATTTTCAATTTCTAAAGCCACTTTGCCGGATGGAGGTGCAGGCGGAAAGCGGAAGTGCATGGCAGAAGCATCTACTGTTTCCAATTCCACTTTGTCCATTTTGTCGAGCATCTTCAGCCTCGATTGCACTTGCTTAGCCTTCGTAGCTTTGTACCGAAATCGTTCGATAAAATCCTCTATTTCTTTAATTTGTTTTTGCTGATTATTATATTCCGACTCATTCTGCTTGAGTTCGTTCTGTCGCACTTCCACATATTGAGAATAGGAAAACTTATAATCCCTAATCCTTCCAAGACTTATTTCAATGGTGCGTGTTGTTACGCGATCTAAGAAATTACGGTCGTGAGATATTAACACAATTGCGCCATGCCAGACAGAGAGTAGATTTTCGAGCCATTGAATCGACTCAATATCAAGGTGATTGGTAGGTTCATCAAGAAGTAGCAAATCAGGTCTTTTGAGAAGAATCTTCGCCAATTCGATACGCATACGCCAGCCACCACTGAGTGTTGAGGTGGGATTGCCAAAATCTTTTCGTTCAAATCCCAATCCCATCAAAGTTTTTTCGGCGTCTCCTTCCATAGAGCCGGTATTTAGAAGGCTCAAATGGTCGTTTATCCAGTGATGGCGCTCTAACTTTCGCAAATATTCCACTGATTCAAAATCTTGACTATGTGTGAAATAATCGTTCAATTCATCTAATTCCTTTTGTAATTCCAGCACCTCATCAAAAGCGGTTAATGTTTCGCCAATAATCGACTTGCTATCCGTAAAAAGCATCTCTTGTGGCAAGTAACCCACCGTTTTTGAACTCGGTATCACAACCTCACCAAGGTCGGCAACCTGAGCCCCAATTATTATTTTTAAAAGTGTCGATTTTCCGGCGCCATTTTTACCAACTAACCCTATTCGGTCTTTCTCGTTGATAAGAAAATTGATATTCTTGAAAAGCTCGTTCCCCGAAAAACTTACCGATAAATTCTGAATACTAAACATGTCCTATTCCTCATTACTTTCGTCCGTATCTACTTCATCCTCCAACAAATCTAACTTCAACACTTCAAACAACGGCATCAAAGAATAGCCATCCGTAACGCCAAAAAAAGTAGGATCAATGTCTTCGCTTTGGATATTTACATATTCTTCCACTTCATCCGGCATTGTGTAATCGCCATAAACTATCATCTTGATAATCACACCATTAAACAAGTAAGATTCCATCGCTTCCGACTGAAGAAAATCGCTTGCATCAGCATAATCCAATTTTTTAAAAAACGCCTTTGCCTTGCCAACATACTGATTTTCTATTAGATGTATTTTTGAACTATGATAAAATGCAGCAATTTTATTGGTATCCTTCCGAACGATATATTCTTGGCAGTCATAGCCCAATAGATTCTCATTTCGCCCGGAAGCTTCTACTGTAAAAGTCATTTTTTGTGGGTTTTCTTTGTATTTTTTCAACTGCGCCTCGGCTGCTTTACGCTCTTCCTCCGAATAACCCTCAAACATACGAGCTTCGCTTTCCTGCATCACCTTTTGCATTCCAATCTGAAATTCCTCAAAACTACCTTCCCAAAAAATCCGATGACGATGATTCTCAAAAAGCACCTGCTCAGTTTCCCAGTTCACCGACAGGGAATTATCGGGGTTCGTTTCTTTGTAAAAGGGTCCTTTGGAATAAATCTTTTCAAGAACCACATAGTCGTCAACCTTCATATTACGCTCAATATACCAATCAGCACTCAGGGTTAAAACGAAAAATAAAAATATGAATATCAGATATTTAAATAAAGACATCGTGAGAAAATTAAAATTATTATTTACTAAAAACAGAACGGCAAAAGTAACCGAATTTTTTAGTCACAAGACAAACCTAAAAATCCATTACTTCATGTAAAACGGAGCCTACTAATCCATTCGTTTGAGCTTTCATTTTTAGGATTGAAAAATGACAAAAAAAATACAAATCACAATTGGTTATAACTAACTTTGCATCCTCATTTATTCACCTATTTTAAAGGTGAAAATAGCATAAATTGTTAAAATGGTACCATCGGATCAGTATTTATCCATCTTTTTAAATATCCATTCGTTTATAGTTATAAGTATTCCATCATCGGATATTATCAGCTTTTTGATGGTTGCCGCGGTGATCATATTTTCTGGTTTAGTTTCCGGATCAGAAACGGCTTTTTTTTCTTTAGATGAAGAATCTATTAAAACCCTTTCGCAGTCGGATAACCCAAAACACCAACTAATAATCAAGCAGTTAGAAAAACCTCAACGACTTCTTAGCACGATAATCGTAAGCAATTACGTATTTAATATAATTGCAATCCTACTTTTCTTCATCACTTTTCCGGATATATTTTCCGGATATTTTTCCAAAATAATTGTCGTTCTGTTGAAAGCTCTTATCATCAGTTTGGCTCTATTGCTTTTCAGCGAGATTTTGCCAAAAATTTATGCTCGACAGCAGTACAAAGCATTTATAAATTTGATGATCAAGCCTTTAATCTTATTTTCATGGCTTTTTTATCCTTTGGTTATTATGGTCGAGAAAAGCCAAATTGCCTTAGAGCGAAAAATACAAAAGCATAAAGGACCTCTAACTATGAGTGAGCTTAGCGACGTGGTAGAAATGGCTGAAAACAACGAACAAACCACCGAAGAAGTGAAAATTTTGAAAGGAATAACAACGTATGGCGAGACGGAGGTGAGCGAAATAATGAAGGCCAGAGTGGATGTTGCCGCTTTAAATGCAAACTTGACTTTTGCCGAATTAATCGACTATATCAAGGAGTGGGGTTATTCAAGATTTCCGGTGTTTGAAGACACTTTCGATAATGTAAAAGGCATTTTGCACATCAAAGACTTGCTGCCACATCTGCACAAAGAAGAATTTCAATGGAAGCATCTAATCAGAGAGCCATTTTTTATACCTGAAAACAAGAAAATCAATGATTTACTGCAAGATTTTAAAACCCGAAAAAACCATTTAGCCATTGTGGTTGATGAATATGGAGGCACTTCAGGCATTGTTACTTTGGAGGATGTTTTGGAGGAAATCATGGGTGAAATATCGGATGAATTTGACGTTAAAGAATTAGATAATCAATTTGTTAAGGTATCAGATCAAACATGGGTTGTTGATGCAAAAACTTCCATAAACGATTTATGCAAGTATTTCGACTTCGACTTAGATTTTTTTGATGAAGTGAAAGGTGAATCAGATTCCTTAGCCGGATTAGTTTTGGAAATTAACGGCGATTTTCCTGCCATTGGAGAACGATTAACCTTCAAAAATTGTGATTTTGAAGTAGTTCTATCAGACAATAAAAGAATAAAAAAAGTAAAAATTCAAATCAATGAATAAAACACTCATACTCCTTTTATCGCTATTCGTTCTATCTTTTATAGGCTGTCAGGATGATTTTATTCCCAAACCAGTCGGGCTCTTCAGAATCGACATTCCTAAATATGAATACGTACCCGTTCAGCATCCCAACCTTCCTTATACGTTCGATGCGCCTGATTATGTGACGATTAAAAGACAGATGCATAAAGATTCTAATTGGATAAATATAGAATACGACCGATATAAAGCCACGCTTTTTCTCACATTTCATTATATGGACACTACCTTGGCAAGCTATATCGAAGATTGCCACGATTTAGCCTATAAACACACCCCAAAGGCCACCAATATTTTGCCTGAACCGATTATTCGTAACGAGAATAACGTTTATGGTTTGCTTTATTTCATTGAAGGAAACGAAGCGGCCTCTCCTTTAAATTTTTATTTGACCGACAGTGTCAATTATTTCTTTCGAGGCGCATTGTATTTTAACATTGAACCACGCAACGATTCGCTACAGCCGGTGATACAAACCATCGAGAAAGATGTGATGCAATTGGTAAATAGTTTTAAATTTAAAAAACCCAATAGCTAAAAAAGGTAGAAAACCCCCACCATAAAGCGATGATTATCAACGGGTTTAGAATTCTTTACCATGCCATTTTTATCAGGAATTCCATAAAAAGCCTCTGTCCATTCCCATTCAAGGCTCACCATCATTGGCCCTGAGTAAATATTTACCGAAGGACTCACGCGAAACAAAACATCTAAATCGGAGCCGGTCGCATAGTAAATTCCAAGATTTTCGTTTGTGGTGCCGAGATTCATAGCATAGCCAAAAAATAAACCCGGCTGAATATCTACGCGTTTTAGTTTTTTAGTGTATAAAATCTGTCCCCACGCAAAGAGATGCTCCGTAGCCGTATATTCCTGATAATCCGTTAAAGTATCGATATCGGCGATTGCATAACCTCCTAACAATAAATGTTCGGTAAGATTCTGTCCATAAATTATTTTCGATTTAAATGTAAAATGCTCGTCAGCATATTTGTAATAAACCATTGCAGATGTGGAGTTTAATCTGGCCGAAGTATATAAACCGCTATCCGTTGCCATTCGAGGCATAATGGATTTCCAGTCGAATGCAGCACCATAAAGCGATTTTCCGATTTTAGTTTTCAATTGGCCATGAAAATTAGGCAATAGACTATTGGACAAATAGCTGAAATCGCGCCCAACGGGTCCGTTACAGGAATTATCGCGTTGCGAAAGAGCTGCCAGGATAAAAGTAGTTTTTTTGAAATCCCATTCAAAACGAGCCTGAGGATTTCGAATAAATGGTTGAAAAGGAGCGCCTGTATTAAGCGCCAAAACTCCAGGAAAAACTTCCGTTACGAACATTGGGTGCCAATCTTGGCCTAAAACAAGTCGGCTTTTTTTCCAATCTAATCTAATCCACGCATGGCGAAGACGCAAAGTGTTGATTGTTGTGTTGGAAACTCCGGTAAAGTCACCTTCGATGAATGCGTGAGTTTTAGCGCCAAAGGCATCCGGTCCCTCTATTGTTGTACTGATTCGAGTCGAAATTGCGGAATAATTAAAAGATGGATGCGCATTCAAATCTTTGCCTTCAGAATCAAGAGCTACAGGCATTGGAAAAAGGGAAAATAAACCCTCGCGAGACTGAACAACTTGTCTGGTATCGTACCAATAATCCGACTTTACAAAACCATGAATTTGAAACTTAAATGGCTTTTCCTTTTTCTCTTGAGCGTTTATTTTCAATGAAATAAAAAAACCAAGCAGAATCAAAACTAAACCAAACCTCCTCATTTAATCCACCTTTAATTTCTTGTAACGAATTCGCTTTGGCCCTTCATCACCCAAACGTTTTCTTCTATTTTCCTCATATTCACTGTATGAACCCTCAAACCAATAAACCTGCGAATTGCCTTCAAAAGCAAGAATATGAGTGGCGATTCTGTCGAGAAACCATCGGTCGTGAGAAATTACCACAGCACATCCGGCAAAGCTTTCAAGGCCTTCCTCCAGAGCACGTAAGGTGTTGACATCTATATCGTTAGTAGGCTCGTCTAAGAGCAACACATTGGCTTCTTGCTTAAGTGTTAACGCTAAATGCAGTCGGTTTCGCTCTCCTCCCGATAAGGTGGCGGCCTTTTTGTTTTGATCGCTGCCGCTAAAATTAAATCGTGACAAATAAGCGCGTGAGTTCATAGAGCGGCTGCCCAATTTAATCAAGTCATTTCCTTGTGAAACAATTTCAAAGATGTTTTTTTCCGGATTAATGTCGGCATGTTGTTGATCGACATAGCCAATCTTCACTGTTTCACCAACTTCAAACGAGCCACTGTCAGCCGTTTCTAATCCCATAATCATTCGGAATAAAGTGGTTTTTCCGGCGCCGTTTGGTCCAATCACACCAACAATGCCATTTGGTGGCAAGTGAAATTCCAGATTTTCAAAAAGGAGTTTTTCACCAAACGCTTTGGATACTTTTACGGCCTCTACAACCTTATTTCCTAATCGAGGACCATTGGGAATAAAAATTTCGAGTCGTTCAATTTTTTCCTTAGAATCGCTATTCAAAAGTTGTTCATAAGCGTTCAAACGCGCTTTTCCCTTGGCATGACGCGCTTTTGGAGCCATACGAACCCATTCCAACTCGCGTTCAAGAGTCTTTCTGCGATTACTTTCGGTCTTTTCTTCTAACGCCATACGCTTGGTTTTCTGATCGAGCCACGAAGAATAATTGCCTTTCCAAGGAATGCCTTCGCCACGGTCAAGTTCGAGAATCCAACCGGCAATATTATCTAAGAAATATCGGTCGTGAGTAACGGCTATCACCGTTCCTTTATACTGTTTCAGATGCTGCTCAAGCCACAAAATCGACTCAGCGTCGAGATGGTTGGTAGGCTCATCTAACAGCAAAACATCCGGTTCGGAAAGCAACAGGCGAGTCAAAGCGACCCTGCGGCGTTCGCCCCCACTGAGCACCGACACCGAAGTTTCGGGTTCGGGACATCGAAGTGCATCCATCGCCCTTTCCAACTGACTATCAATCTCCCACGCATTTCTTTGATCTATTAGTTCTGTTAAAACTCCCTGACGTTCAATCAACGTATTCATCTCGTCATCAGTCATTGGATCGGCAAACTTCAGGTTGATTTCTTCATATTCCTTTAATAAAGTCATCGTTTCGCCGACACCCTCTTCCACAATTTGTCGCACTGTTTTTGTTTCATCGAGATGAGGCTCCTGTGCCAAATAGCCAACAGAATAACCAGGTGAAAACACCACATCACCCTGATATTTTTCTTCCAATCCGGCAATGATTTTTAAGAGCGTTGATTTTCCCGAACCATTGAGACCGATGACACCAATCTTAGCTCCGTAAAAAAAACTCAGGTAAATATCCTTTAAAACTTGCTTGTTATTCTCGAAGGTTTTACTCACCTTCACCATCGAAAATATTATTTTCTTATCGTCAGTTTCAGCCATTTGAATTAATTTTGAATTGGATGCAAAAGTATTGGTTTTTGGGCTATTTGAAAAAGAATAATAGATTTTGTCACCTTAAAAAAATACAGCAGATTAATAACAAATTCACATTTTAATCAGATTAGGCCATTTAAAAAGTTGTAGTTTCGCGACCATCATGAAGCACCCGGATCAAATCGTTAAACTTTTCTCTCCTCAGAGGATAATTCTGGCAGTCATTTTAGGATTGGCGGTAAGTATGTATATGATTTTCAAGGACTTTAATATAGCCAAGTATCAGGAAATTCATTGGAGTTTAAACGGAATAATCTTTTTTGTTTTAGCCTTAGTGATGATGTTTATCCGCGATTTGGCCTATATCTATCGTCTTCAAATACTCACCGAAGGTCGCATCCGATGGCTATCTGGTTTTCAGGTAATCATGTTGTGGGAGTTTTCTTCTGCACTGACCCCCTCGGTTGTGGGAGGAAGTGCTGCGGCGTTGTTTTTTGTTACAAAAGAAATTAAATCAGCCGGAAAAGCAACCGCAATAGTGATGATAACTGCCATGTTAGATGAGCTTTTTTATATTATAATGGTTCCTGTTTTGATACTCACAGTCAATCATCACGAACTTTTTGTTCAAGGCAATTTTCAACTTTCAGAGAATATAAATTTACCGACCAATAGCATTTTTTGGATTGGATATGGTTTCATATTCACCTTGACAACCATCATTAGCTCGGCAATTTTCTTCAAACCGGTTTTTTTCAAGAGATTATTGATTATACTTTTTAGTTTACCGCTTCTGCGAAGATGGAGACGCAATGCTGTTGAAGCCGGAAACGATATTGTAATCACTAGCAAAGAGATGCGTGGAAAAAAAATCGGCTTTTGGCTAAAGGCCTTTGGTGCAACTTTTTTCTCTTGGACAGCGCGGTTTTGGGTTGTAAACATGCTCATTCTTGCCTTTACGGGAGGCGGCGACCAACTTCTCATCTATGCCCGTCAATTGGTAATGTGGGTCGTTCTGCTCATCTCACCTACCCCGGGGGGATCGGGAGTGGCAGAGTATATTTTACCCAAATTTATTGGCGACTTCATGGGTAATTTTGGCGATGAAATTGCCCTTATTTGGCGACTAATCAGCTACTATGCCTATTTAATAATTGGCGCCATTGTTTTACCGATTTGGCTGAAAAGGATTTATACTAAAAACCATTAATTGGTCATTCTATTCCTAAACCTTAATTTATTCAAAAATTAACTTCCTGATGTGATTTAAAATTTTATTTTTGCAGCATTCGGGAAACCGATGCACTATTGAGCATTTTTAAACGTTTATACCATAATTAACTTATTAAATTTAACACCATGAAAGGGTTAAGACTTATTATTCAGATTGTGCTGGTGATTATTGTTATCGGCTTGGCTTACATGCTTTACAATTCAATAATGGAACCTGTTAGATATGAGCAGGTTAAAAAAGACAGAGAAGAAATTATCAAAAACAAGCTGATGCTTATCAAAGAACTGCAAATTGAGTACAAAATCATCAATGGTCGCTATACAGCTTCCTTTGATACACTCAAAGATTTTTATCTCAATGGAACTATGCCGGTGGTTTTGAAAATCGGAACAAACGACACCTTGACTGAAGAAAAAGCCCTTGAATTAGGTCTTATCAGTCGTGACACAACCTTTATTCCCATTAAAGATACTTTGTTCCAGAATGAAGAAAATTTCAATATCGAAACTATTGATATTGTGCCATTTACAAACGGAGAAGTGAAGTTTTTTATGGAAGCCGGATTGGTGGACAAAGCTAATTTTATGGTTCCCGTATTCCAAGTTACCTGTAAAATGGAAGATTATTTAAAAGACATTAATGAAAAGGACTTACTAGATAATGAAGTTATTATTCTTACCGAAGATGATAAATTTCCGGGTCTGAGATTAGGAAGCATGGATGAACCCAGTACAGATGGAAACTGGCAATAATATTATGACCACTGATTTCAATCCAACTAATTCCTTTGGTTCTATTCCGGCAGATGACGCCAAAAACAAAATCGTTATGCTTGATACAAAATCAGGTATAACGATTTTGTTTTTTTCAGATGAGCAACTACCTGCCATTCAAATGTTTAAAAGAACTTCTACTATTAATGAATTACTTTTTGGATACCTAAAAAACTTTCCGTTAAGTACGAAAAAAGTGGTTATCAACAACCCTTTTTTCTCTGTATTTCCTCCTGAACATGTGAATCTAATCAATAAGGATGAATTGGCAAACTCTATCTTTAATACCGAAGATTTTGAAGTTGAAATCAGCAGTTTTATCCCGTCTTTTCATTTTCTCTTTCTCATCGATAAAGAATTGAAAAAACAAAAAACATTAAAACTACCTCTGTCAAATTACTACCACAGTGCCCAATTTTTTCTCAAACATTCGCTCGAAAACAAATCGGAATCCGCCCAAGTTGTCAACCTCGATATTCAAGAAGGCTTCTTTTATGCCTCCATGTTTCAGGACGGAGACCTAAAATTGATAAATAGTTACCGCTTTTCCGACATCAACGAATTTGGTTTTTACAGTCTTGGAATTATAAAAAACCTCCATTTTGACACTAAATCACTCGTTTTGAATCTTTCAGGAAATGTTGCTGATGATAGTCCTATGTTTAACTTGCTTAAAAAATTCATCGTCCATATCCAATTGCAGCAAGGCTATGCCGACAAAATTTATTTCGGATTTCATCATATCATCAGGCAAATCAATTCATGAGAATTATTAGCGGCAACCTCAAAGGAAGACCAATCTTACCTCCTAAAAACTTACCTGTTAGGCCTACAACCGACAAAGCCAAGGAATCTTTGTTTAATATTCTGATGAATCAAATTGATTTAGAAGGAATTAGAGTGTTGGATTTATTTGCCGGAACAGGCAATATAAGCTTCGAATTTGCCTCAAGAGATGCTCTTTCTGTTCATTCTGTTGATGCAAACTTCAAATGTACACAGTTCATTTCCAAGATATCGAATGAACTTGACCTCCCAATAAAAGTGTATAAATCGGATGTTTTTAGCTTCATTAAATCGTGCGAATCGAAATACGATATTATTTTTGCTGACCCTCCTTACGACCTAAAACTATTAGAAACATTACCGGAAGTTATTTGTAATCAAGGAATTTTGGAAAGCAACGGCATTCTTATTTTAGAACATCCCGCCACCTATAATTTTTCAAATCACCCTTGGTTTTATGATCATCGAAATTATAGCAAAGTCAATTTTAGTTTTTTCCACCAGTCTTAATTGAGCCCCATTTTTGGCTCAATTTTATGATAAATAACACAAAAGAAAGAAGAGTCGGAATAAAAACCTTCATCATAAAACACATATTATCAATGGTTTAGTATTTATAATTCGTCTAAATAATAATATACACTTTCCTTATATAATTTTTATCATTCTGTTAATCACACGCTTACCATCTATTTTTGCGCCCAGCATTTAAGATTTACAGTAATGAAACGAATTTTACCATCCATTTTAACTTTTAGTTTATTGATTATCTGGCATATAAGTGCCGGACAATATGAAGTTCCAAAGCAAGAAGAACCGTCACAAGAATTGGGCATTTACGAGCAATTAGACCGTGTAATTGATGGCGACATAGTGCTTTTTGACGAAACCGGAAATCCGGTACGTTTCGATGAATTAGTGAAAAAGCCCACTGCGCTCAGTTTGGTTTACTACAAATGTCCGGGAATATGCACAATCTTGATGAACGGAGTTTCGGATGCCGTAAAACAAACAGAAATGGTTTTAGGTACGGAATACGATGTGCTCACAGTAAGCTTTGCCCCAGCGGAAAACTATGAAGTAGCCTCGGAGAAGAAACAACATTACGCAAAAATAAATTCCTCGCAGGATATTGAGCATGGTTGGCGTTTTCTGACCGGCGACTCGGCAAATATTGCCCGTCTTTTAAATCAAACAGGGTTTAAGGTTAAAAAAGTGGGCGACCAATATATCCATCCCGGAGCCTTAATCGTGCTCAGTCCTGAGAGGAAAATCACTCGTTATTTAAATGGCGAATATTATAATCCTTTCGATCTTAAGTTGGCATTAATCGAAGCGGCTGCAGGACGCTCGGGACCAACTATCAACAAAGTTCTAAACTACTGTTTCTCGTATGATCCTGAAGGAAAAAAATATGTGTTCAATATCACAAAGGTGGCAGGAAGTGCAATCATTTTCTTAGCTGCGCTGCTGTTATCTTCCATGATAATTTTAGAAAGAAAACGAAAGAAAAACATCCAAAAAAACCAAATAAACTAAATTATGGACAATCATGCTATAGATAGCCATTTGAACTTCTACGAAACTAAACGCGGTTTATTTTCGTGGATTTTCACGTTGGATCACAAACGTATTGCGCTTCTTTACCTCTACTCAATATCGTTGTTTTTTCTTGTTGGAGTAGCTTTGGGTTTCTTGATGCGCTTAGAACTTTTTTCCCCTGGAGGTCAAGTTATGGATCCACGAACCTATAATCAGGTTTTCACCTTCCACGGTGTTATCATGATATTTTTAGTGATAATTCCAAGCATTCCGGCAGTTTTTGGAAACTTCTTTTTACCAATAATGATTGGAACTGACGATGTTGCGTTGCCTCGTCTCAATTTATTCTCGTGGTGGCTTTATATTTTTGGAGCATTAATGGCGCTTGGCACTTTGATGTTTGGAAATGGCCCCGCTGATACCGGTTGGACCTTTTATGCGCCGTATTCCGTCACCTCCGACACGAATGTTTCGATGCTTCTTTTAGCCGCTTTTATCCTCGGTTTTTCGAGCATTCTTACCGGTCTCAATTTCATTGTAACCATACATCGCCTGCGGGCACCTCAAATGCCGTGGTTTAGAATGCCTCTTTTTGCTTGGGGATTATACGCTACGGCCTGGATTCAGCTTTTAGCAACGCCTATTGTTGGAATAACCCTTTTAATGGTTGTAATGGAGCGAACTTTTGGCATTGGTCTTTTCGATCCCTCACTTGGTGGCGATCCGATTCTTTACCAACATTTATTTTGGATTTACTCCCACCCGGTAGTTTATGTGATGATTCTTCCGGCCATGGGTATTGTTTCTGAAGTGATTCCTACTTCAGCCCAACGTACCATTTTCGGTTATAAAGCTATCGCGCTTTCATCTATGGCAATTGCCTTTTTGGGATATTTCGTTTGGGGACATCACATGTTTACTTCAGGGATGAGCGACCAAGCACGGGTTGTTTTTTCTTTTATCACCTTCTTAGTGGCCATTCCGACCGCTATCAAAGTATTCAACTGGATAGCAACACTTTACAAAGGCTCCATATATATCACACCTAATTTACTGTGGTCCACAGCCTTCATTTTCAACTTCTTAATTGGCGGATTAACCGGTTTAATTAATGGTGCTTTGGCTGCTGACGTGCATGTTCACGACACCACTTATATTGTAGCTCATTTCCATTATACCATGTTTGGAGGAACGATATTCGTCTTTCTGGGAGCATTGCATTATTGGTTTCCCAAAATTTGGGGCAGGATGTATAATCAAAAATTAGCTTATTGGGCGTTAGGACTTACGTTCGTTGGATTCAATATTTTGTATGGCGCAATGCTAACCGTTGGCGTCAAAGGAATGCCAAGGAGATATTACGATTATTTGCCTCAGTTTGAGTTTTTGAATAAAGTTGCCACCGTTGGTTCATGGATTCTAATAATAGGTATTTTATTAATGATTTATAACCTGATACGTTCGGCACGAAAAGGAGAAATAGCACCACGCAATCCCTGGAATGGCGTAACGCTGGAGTGGCAGGTGCCATCACCTCCGCCGCTGCATAATTTCGACAGGCCATTTATTCTCTCTGAAAAAGGGCCTTACGACTTTTCGCTGCTTGAAAAAATAAATGAAGTTGAACAAAAACCCTTAGACCACTAAGATTATGGGATATTTTAAAGTGCCAATCTCCGGTCATAACCGTGATGATGAAGGAAGCAAGCTCGGAATGTGGCTATTCCTGTTTACCGAAATACTTCTGTTTGGAGGCTTGTTTTTGGTTTATGCCATTTACCGCTTTCAATACTTTGAAGAGTTCAGAATAATTGCCGAACACATGGACATCACTCTTGGAGCCGCTAACACGGTGATTTTAATCACTTCGAGCCTAACTGTTGCTTTGTCGATTACAGCCATGAAAAAAGACCAAGATAATATTGCCGTCCTATTGCTATTCGTTACCATTGCTTTAGCCTTAGGTTTTATGGTGAATAAGTTTTTTGAGTGGAATGAGCATATTCATCACGGACTTGTTATGGGTGCTGATGTGTTCAATAACCTTCAACATGGCGAAGGTATGTTCCTGTTTCTCTATTATTTCATGACCGGCTTGCATGGTTTGCACGTTGTAGTTGGTGCGATTATTCTTGCAGTGGTCATTGCAAAAATCATCAATGGAAAAATCACCAAAGACAATTTTTCTCTTCACGAAAATGGGGGACTATACTGGCATTTAGTCGATTTAATATGGATTTATCTATTTCCACTGTTTTATTTACTCCACTAAAAAGAACACTTATGAGCAAACATTCACATAGCCCAAGTTATAAATATGACTTAATCACCTTTGCAGCATTAATGATTCTGACTATCATAACTATATGGGCGAGTTATGCTACCGGTGGAACGTCAGTTTTAGCTGTTTCGGTAGCTATGCTAATAGCCACTATCAAAGCTACTTTCGTAGTTCGCAATTTTATGCACATAAAATACGACCATATCATCTATAAGGTTTTTATTGGTATCGTTATGTTGCTGTTTTTGAGCTTTATTGTCTTGCTCGGAATTGATTATGCGCTTAGATAGAAATGAATTAACTAAAAAAGATTTATGTTTACAAACGCTTCAAATTTTACAAACGACGTCGATCTGACTTTTGCGATAATAATCGGTATTTCGCTATTTTTTCTAATCGGACTCACGGCATTGATGATTTATTTCATGGTGCGATATCATCACAAAAGGAATCCTGTTGCCAAAGATATTCATGGCCATGTTGGCTTGGAAATATTATGGACGGTGGTGCCTACAATTTTGGTATTAGTGATGTTTTATTACGGCTGGTCAGGCTATACCGACATGCGCAAAGTACCGGATGACGCTATGAAAATTACAGCCACAGGTCGGATGTGGTCGTGGACTTTTGAGTATGAAAATGGTAAAAAAACTGATACTTTAGTGATTCCTATCGACAAACCTGTCAAACTGGATTTGCTGTCGGAGGATGTGATTCATAGTTTGTACATTCCTGCTTTTCGTGTAAAGGAAGATTTGGTACCCGGCGACACCAATTATATGTGGTTTATCGGGCAGCAGTTGGGCACGTATAATATTCTTTGTGCTGAGTATTGTGGCGACCGGCATTCTTATATGGTCAGCAAGGTGGATGTGATTGAGCAACAAGCTTTTGAAACATGGTACAACGACACAACCCAAGCTACGTTGGAAGGTGCAGAGGCCGGTTTGGCTCTACTAAAACAAAATGCCTGTATGAGTTGCCATAGCGTTGATGGTACAACGATGGTTGGTCCAAGTTTCAAAGGTCTTTTTGGAAGAAATACCGAAATTGAGTCCAATGGAATCGTTAAAAATATAACCGCCGATGAACTATATATTATAAAATCTATTGAAGACCCTGCTGCTGATGTTGTGAAAGGATTCAGCAACATTATGCCTGCATACAAGGATAAAATGACTCAAAAAGAATTAGAACAAATGATTGAATATATCAAAACACTGAAATAAAATGTTGAAAACCATTCTCGAACTGAGCAAGATAAAAATAACTTTTGCGGTGATGCTAACTACCATCACAGGATACGTTTTGGCAGCCAATGAATTCAATAAAGAAATGATTGCCACAGTGTTAGGCCTTTTTGTTTTGGCATGTGGATCAGCAATTATCAATCAATATCAAGAGTATAAAACTGATGCTGTCATGAATCGGACTTCTAAACGACCAATTCCAGCCGGAAAAATCAGCCCAAAAGGAGCTTTATCGTTAGGCATTGGGTTTTCGCTCTTAGGTTCAGCCACAATTCTCATCAACAGCGGATGGCTGGCCATGAGTCTTGGTCTTGCGGCTTTGGTATGGTATAATTTCATCTATACACCTCTAAAAAAAATTACCCCGTTTGCAGTAATTCCGGGCTCGGTGATTGGTGCTCTTCCGCCCTTAGTTGGTTGGGTTGCAGGAGGTGGCGAAATCTCCGATCCAAGAGCTTTAATTATGGCCTTTTTTTTCTTTATTTGGCAAGTACCTCATTTCTGGCTACTTATGCTCAAATATGGTCAAGATTATGAAGCCGCCGGATACCCAAGTCTCCATCGATTCTATTCCGAAAACCACATCAAACGTGTCACCTTCCTGTGGACAGTTTCAACCGCAATTGCCGCTCTGATGCTGCCCGTATTCAATGTAGTTGACTCGTCCACTGCCTCTTATGCCATCTTAATCTTATCTTTTTGGTTGATTTTTGCTTTTTTGAAATTGCTTAAACTGAATTCTCCTTCCTTCAAACCAATGAGTTATTTTATGAAGATTAATATTTATGTTCTCTTCATAATTATTATTATCACCGTTGACGGCTTTACAAGATAAATTTTCATTTAGATTTTTCCCAAAGTTGGAATTTTAAAAAATGCCTTTCATTGATCGTTTTAAGGACTTCTCCAAACCACGATGAAAATATTTTAAGCAACTGATTTTATGTTATTTACAAAATCATTTGTATGAACTATTTACTATTTGTTTACTACTTTCATATTTTCGCCTCGAAATTTTTATGAAATTTTTTTATTTTTCTTGTAACCTTTATGCCCAATTCCGGTAAACGTGTCACAGGAATGACAATAATTTAACTTGAATATGAAATATTTTTCTGACTTTAGTTTAAAATATCTTTTTGAGCCTAAACGTTCAAAGATTCGAAACGACTACTACGATTCGATTAATATGATTAATGATTATCCTACGTTAAGGGGAATTTACAACGAGTTGTATGCCAATAGATTAACTGACAAGATAACTTCAAGAAATATTATTCCTTATGATTTTAGCATTAATCAAACAAGGTTTCAGGAAGCTAAAAAAGTATTGAACAAACATCAATATGAATATCATCTAAAGCTTAAAGATAAAAAAACAACATCGGCATTCTGGAAGTTTAAGCAGGGCGATTTAAAGATAAAAAGCCAGATTCATTTCTATGACGATAAGCTGATTTTAATCAAAACGGACATAGTCAGTCATCATAACAACGTTGCCATGGCTGAATTCTGGGACAAACTAAAAACAAAATATGATCAGGAACAAACGAATCAGGAGCGAATTATTTTCCGTGACAATTTGAATAACATGATTCTGATGGAAAATAATTGGTTTGCTATTTCTATCTATTATATGCGTCCGGATGAAGCAATTACCACCCGGTTTATCAACAGTTTAGCACCCTTTAGAAGAGAACCGATTAAACAGCCAAGTTTGGACTACGCAGTATGATTATTCTGCTTTAACCTCTCCGACTACCAAGCCTAATTCATCGAGTTGTTCACCCGAAATTGTAGAAGGTGAGGCAATCATCAAATCTTGACCACGATTGTTTTTTGGGAATGCAATATAATCTCGAATAGAGTCGCTTCCGCCAAAAATAGCCGCCAAGCGATCAAATCCAAAGGCAATTCCACCATGAGGTGGGGCACCATATTTAAAGGCATTCATTAAAAATCCAAACTGATTTTGCGCTTCTTCTGCACTGAAACCAAGAGTTTTAAACATAATACCTTGTAATTCAGAATCGTGTATTCTTATACTTCCTCCCCCGATTTCTACACCATTTATCACTAAATCGTAAGCATTAGCTCTCACAACACTCGGATTGGTTTTGAGCAAGTCCAAATCTTCGATTTTTGGAGAAGTAAACGGATGGTGCATGGCATGAAAGCGACCTGAATCTTCATCCCATTCCAATAGCGGAAAATCCACAACCCAAAGCGGGCTATATTCATTTTTATTGCGTAAACCAAGTTGATTCCCCATCTCTAAACGCAATTCGTTC
>JAFGWF010000160.1 GCA_016937295.1 Bacteroidales bacterium | reverse complement strand
TGATTCCGGAAACCATTTCATTATCAGACAAGAAGATGATTGAAATTGAGCTAAAAGCCGTCTTAGGCAGAAATTTATATAACAACAGTGCATACTTTCAACTACGTCAGGAAAATGATATTATGTTGAAGAAAAGCGCGCAGCTCATTCACAACAAAAGGGAATACTCAAAACGAAGAATTCAACATTAGAAAAGTTTAACAGTTTTGCATATCAATTTCAAATCGTCCATCAGGGATAAATAGATATATTTGCCGACTTATTATTCAGAATGAATCTAAATCTTAAAAACTTATGATAGAAACAATGACAGATCAATTAGCCTACAAAGTAGCCGACATTAAATTGGCATCTTGGGGACGCAAAGAAATCGAGATTGCGGAACAGGAAATGCCCGGTTTAATGGCGGTTAGAGAAAAGTACAAAAAAGAAAAACCACTTGATGGAGTTCGTATCACCGGATCATTGCACATGACCATTCAAACAGCCGTTTTGATTGAGACTTTACGCGATTTGGGTGCTGATGTACGTTGGGCGTCTTGCAATATTTTCAGTACGCAAGACCATGCTGCTGCAGCAATTGCTGAAGCCGGAATTCCGGTTTTTGCATGGAAAGGCGAAACCTTAGCCGAATATTGGTGGTGCACAAAACAAGCCTTAACTTTCCCCGATGGAAAGGGACCACAGTTGATAGTGGACGATGGCGGAGATGCTACTTTGTTGATTCACAAAGGATTCGAGGCGGAGAAAAATCCAGAAAGCCTTAATGTAGAGCCTCAAAGTGAGGAAGAATTAGAGATATTAAACCTTCTGAAGGAAACCCTTGCGGAAGATAATACCAAATGGCATCGCACCGTGGCAGAGTGGAAAGGAGTTTCGGAAGAGACCACAACCGGTGTTCATCGCCTTTACCAGATGTATGAAAAAGGGCAATTATTGGTTCCTGCCGTCAACGTTAACGACTCAGTAACAAAATCAAAATTCGACAATTTGTATGGTTGTCGCGAGAGTTTAGCCGATGGTATCAAACGCGCAACAGACGTTATGTTAGCCGGTAAAGTTGTTGTTGTTGCTGGTTATGGCGACGTTGGCAAAGGTTCAGCTCACTCCATGCGGGCTTATGGCGCAAGAGTAATCGTAACGGAAATCGACCCAATCTGCGCTCTTCAAGCAGCAATGGAAGGTTTTGAAGTAACCACTATGGAAGATGCACTTGCTGAAGGAAATATTTTTGTGACAACTACAGGTAACAAAGACGTTATCACAGTTGACCATATAAAAAGGATGAAAGACCAAGCAATCGTATGTAATATTGGCCACTTTGACAACGAAATCCAAGTGTCGAAATTAGATCATTTAGATGGTGTTCAAAAAATTAACGTTAAACCACAAGTGGACGAATACAAATTCCAAGATGGTCGTTCGATTTTCTTATTAGCTGAAGGTCGTTTAGTGAACTTGGGATGCGCAACCGGACATCCATCATTCGTAATGAGTAATTCATTTACAAATCAAACTTTAGCTCAAATTGACCTTTGGAAAAATAAAGACAACTACGAAGTAGGTGTTTACCGCCTTCCAAAATACCTTGACGAAGAAGTAGCACGTTTGCACTTAGAAAAAATTGGTGTTAAACTCACCAAACTTTCTAAAGAACAAGCTGATTATATAGGTGTAAAAGTAGAAGGCCCATATAAGCCTGAGCATTACAGATATTAATCTAAAATTATCAGCCTTCAATTCAATGGATTGGAGGCTTTTTTTATGTCCAATCCTTAAAATTTTTTCAAAATGGAACCTAAAGAACAAGTTATCAAAGCGTTAAAAGATTCAATAGAACCACTAAAGTCAGGTGATATTGCCGCCATTACGGGCTTAGACAAGGCAATTGTTGACAAGCAAATCAAAGTTTTAAAGACAGAAGGCTTGATTGATTCGCCAAAACGTTGTTTTTACAGTCCTAAATAAATACGCATTGAAAAATCTCCTCACGCTATTTTTTCTTGCAATCTACCTGTTGGCTGCCTGCCAAAGTGAAGATTCTAAGCAAGTTGCAAAAGTAACTTTAGACACGTTACTACGAACAGGTGCAGAGCAAACCGAAAAATATTTGCCTCTGATACAGGATAAACGGGTTGCAATTGTCACAAATCAAACCGGCAATATCGGGAGGAAGCATCTTGTTGATTCGCTTATTTCGATTGGTATTAAGGTAGTCAAAGTGATGAGTCCTGAGCATGGATTTAGAGGAGAAGCCTCTGCAGGAGAACACGTAAAATCGAGCATAGACACTAAAACCGGATTGCCGATAGTATCACTTTATGGCAATCACAAAAAACCAACTGCCGCAGACTTTTCAGACGTGGACATAATATTGTTCGACTTACAGGATGTTGGAGTAAGGTTTTACACCTATATAAGTACATTACAATATGTTATGGAGGCATGTGCCGATTTTAACAAGCCAATACTAATTCTTGACAGACCCAATCCAAACGGTCATTTTGTTGACGGACCTGTGTTAAAAGGCAACTTTAAATCGTTTGTGGGAATGCAGCCAATACCTATTGCGCATGGAATGACCGTTGGGGAATATGCGAAAATGCTCAACGGGGAAGGCTGGCTCAATGGCGGAAAGCAATGCAGTTTGACGGTTATCAAAGTTAATAATTACACGCATAATACAAGGTATCGTTTGCCGATTGCCCCCTCTCCTAACCTGCCCAACATGGCTTCGGTGTATCTCTACCCAAGTTTATGCTTGTTTGAAGGAACTCCGATAAGCATCGGAAGAGGCACAAATTCGCCCTTTCAACTGTACGGACATCCTGATTTTAAGCAGTTTGACACCGTATTTATTCCAATTTCTATTCGCGGTAAATCAAATAATCCAAAGTGGGAAAATAAAGCCTGCAATGGATATTATCTTGGAGAATTAGCTGGCGAAATGGGACCATATTTCAATCAAATCAATCTTTTTTGGTTAATTGATGCTTATAACGAGTTGAATAAACCGGATGATTTTTTCAAGCCGTTTTTTAATTTATTAGCCGGAACTGACGAACTTAGCAAACAAATAAAAGCGGGTTTATCGGAGGAAGAAATAAAAAAAACTTGGGAAAAGGATATTGAGTCCTTTAAACTCATCCGTAAAAAATACCTGCTTTACCCAGATTTTAAGAATTAAGCGATGAAAATTAACTTGCAAAATACGCTTAGGGAAAACACCATCACCTTTCAAAAAATATTTTTGTTTGTCGTAGCTATCGCTCTTTATTCCAACACCTTAAATCATAGCTGGGCTTTGGATGACACCATGATGATAACCGAAAATAAATTCACAAAAGGTGGTTGGGAGGGGTTAGTAAAAATATTTACAACGGATGCTTTTGCAGGCTATCTCGGCGAAGGAAAAACTTTGCTACCCGGCGGACGATATCGACCTTTAAGTCAGGCGGTTTTCAATTTATATTATAGCCTCTTTGGGTTGCAACCTTTCGGATTGCATTTAATTTCTGTTTTACTGTTCGGACTTTCAGCCCTCCTACTCTTCAAAAACCTACGTGATTTATTTCAAAGCAACAATGTCGCTTTATCCATTCCATTTATTACTTCCGTCCTTTACATTGCACATCCTATTCATACTGAAGTAGTTGCCAACATAAAAAGCCTCGATCTGATTTTTGCAATGCTATTTTCGATGCTCAGTTTGCATAGTGCCTTGTCTTATATTCGGAATCAAAAAATCATCCATCTCATCTCTTTAGCAGTTTTCTTTTTTTTAGGAGCTCTTTCTAAAGAAACTTCCTTAACCTTTATTGCGGTGATACCTCTAACCCTATATTTCTTTGATAAACCAAAAACTAAAGATGTCGCTTTTGTTGCTCTTGCTTTGGTAGTTTCAACAGTTGCTTATTTTTATGTGCGGTGGACGGTAATTGGCCAAACCCTTGACATTGAAGTAACTGAACTTTTGAACAACCCATTTCTTGAAGCAACCACTTCGGAAAAATATGCGACCATATTCTATACTTGGCTCATTTATCTTAAACTTTTAATCGTACCATTTCCGTTAACACACGATTATTATCCCTATGCCATCGGGCTGAAAACTTTTTCCAACCCCCTTGTTCTCTTGAGCTTAGCCATCCATATTGCTGCTATTTTTATTACTGTAAAACAGCTATTTAAGTTTATCATCAAAGGTCAAAAACCAAATCTTACTGCCTATGGAATTCTATTCTATCTTTTAGTTTTCAGTATTTCGAGCAATCTGATAGTCAATATTGGGGCATTTATGAACGAGCGATTTATCTATATTGCCAATATTGGTTTGTTTATCATAATTTCGATGATAATTACTAAATTTTCCACGAAATTTCCAAACCGAAAAACCATTATTCTGACTTCATTTGCCTCTGTCATCCTTATCTTTTCTTTCCTAACGATAAATCGAAACCAGGACTGGAAAGACGATATCACCCTATTCACCACTGATGCGCAAACCTCATGGAATAGTGCGAAATGCACAGTTTCAGCCGGAGGTAAAACGTATGAGAAAGCCTTGGAAGAAAAAACAAAAAACAAAAAACAAAAGCTGCTTTTTGAGGCGTATCGTTATGCAAAACAAGGAATTACCATCCATCCCAAATATTTTCAAGGTTGGATGATTTTGGGAAATATCAATTATGAATTAAGTCGATATGACGAAACGCTTTTATGCTACGAAAACTGTCTTCGGTTGGCACCCGGTAATCAAGACGTCTTAAATAATTTAAGGAATTTGGCCATAAAATCTCGGGAAAATGATATGATTTCGGTCTCGGATAAAGCCCTAAAACTATTGACCATAAACCTATACAAACCTGCAAATACTTTATATTTAAAAGCTTACAATTTAGAAAAAAAAGGAAAAATCGATTCAGCTATTGTAACACTACAACAAGTTATTAAGATGGATTCGACCAACAGCGACGCATACAACAAAATGGGGCAAATAATCGGACAATACAAAAACGACTTAGAAACATCGAAACTATATTTGCTTAAATCTTTAGAATTAAACCCATTAAATTCTTCAACGTTAGAAAACTTAGGAACGCTTTACGCCATCCAAGCTGATTTATCAAAAGCATTATATTATTTTAAAGAATCGCATAAAGTAAACCCATCTAATAAACAAATATACAGCAACATAGCCAATGTATATAAAAGTTTGGGAAATGAAGACGAGGCGACAAATTGGATAAAAAAAGCAGAGATGTTAAACTAATCTTTGGGATGAAGCTTAACATTCATTTCGATGAGTTTGTTTCGTTTATCTCTTTCTTCAATGGTGATATTTTCAATGACAGCATCTTGAAAACCTTTACGAGAAAAGATGATTTTCCATCTGCCGGGCGGAAGGATAACCGAGTATTTCGCATTGCTATCTTTAGCGCGAAATTTACCAAACACCTCCCCACTATCCATATTTACAGCTGAAATTTTTGTATCCACTTTTTCATAAGGGGTTTTCGTTGCCAACACTTTATACGCGGCAATGCTATCTTTTTTCTGTAAAAGCAGTCTTTTATATTCGTGATTTATCGGAAAGTTCATTGTGTCGATATGGTCATTCCATCGTTTCACTTGTTCTAAAAAACAAAAAGAATCTTGATCTAAGATAGTTCCATAAACCACAGAATATGTTGGATTTACGTATTTAAAAACAACCCTATAAATATCCAAATCACCATAACTATCGTCTCGATAGGAAGAGATATATCCATAACGGCCACTTTTACTCAACGAGATAGTCATATCATCCAATGTGGTATTGATTGGATAACCCAAATTATAAATTTGTTTTATGTGCGTTGAATCGGAATAATTCCATAAACATTTGTATAAATCGTAGCCCCCCATGGAGTTATGACCTTCTGAGGCAAAATAAAAATGTTTTCCATCCGGCGAAAAATATGGAAAATCCTCATCGAATTCAGTATTAACAATCGAATCAAGCAATTTCGCTGTACTCCAATATCCATTGGGCATTCGAAAACTCATATACAAATCTTTTCCACCAACGCCATCACTTCGATTTGCACTAAAAATCAGATACTTATTATTTGGGCTCAATGTTAGAGAATGGATTTTTTCATATCGTACATCCTGAATAAAAATTGGCTCTAAATCTCTATAATACTTGCCTTGCTTTTTTGAGAAGAAGGTCTGTTTATTCCCTTTAATATCCTCTCGAATTACAAACATATTCAAGCCGTCGGATGTCATACCCACAATTTTTTCGATATTTGTTGAGTTAACGGCAGAAGGCAGACGTGTGCTTTTTTTCCATTTACCAAATTTAAAAACCGACATATAAATATCGGACGGATAGTAACCATCATAAAACTGATAATTACCTAAGTTCGTTTTCCTTTGAGCATTAAATATCACAACCGATTCGTTAGAGGGAACGAACGGATTGAAGTCGGGAGCCTCGCTATTAACCAATTTTCCTAAGTTTTCTATTTCCACATCCACAGGATTAGCCACCTGATTAACAGCATTATGCACTACTTCAATCATTCGGTGAGCAGGAATTCGGTTATTATCCGTTTTTACTTCTGTCAGATATTTTTCAAAAGATTTTATGGCATCTTCAAATCGGTAGGTTTGCAAATAAGCAACACCTAAGTCATAGTAGGCTTGCGGGTCAAATTTCTCTTGTTTCACCACAAACTCGAGGTGATAAAGAGCTTTATTCTTATCGGTATTAAGGTTTATATAGCAAATACCTGCACCGTGATGAAAATCAACATTATCCGGGTCATCTGCTAAGAGCATTTTAAATTCTTTCAGACCATCCACATAATTTTTGAAATGCAAACAATATTTGGCAAATTTAGGATCGGGTTTATAGTCGGCTGAAAACTCCTGCCCACGCAAAACCAAACTCATTAACAGAGCAATCACTATAAAACCAAAAAACTTCATAATCTATTGTAAAATAATTAGTTACCAAATCTTGATTGATACTGCATTACAAAATTTAATATCAACGAAATTAACATTCTTGCCAATCGTTCAAGATATGATATTATGCAAACTTTTCAACAAAATGCTGTGATTAAATCGGCGAAAAAACATGTTGAAATAAACATGCTAATCAAATCTAAAACACTATATTTCAGTAATTTACACTAAAACCTTTTTCCCACAAAAATTCTGACATTACCATTTTGCCAATTTATACCCGGAATATTATCGTCTTTGCTATCCACCGAAAGGACTGTTGTATTCATCGAAACGCCGGCAAAATAGGCCAAACCATTATACCCAAAAGCCATACGGGGAACCAAACCAACACCCGGAATTGAATTTCGATATGGAGAGTGCAAATAAGAATCGTAGCGCAAAATTCCAACTGAAGGGGTTAGTGCTAAACTCGGAGAAAAATAAAAGTATTTCGGCAAAATCACGTTGTAAGCATATCCAAAAACGAGGGACAAACTGTTGCGGTTCAATTCATTAATTGGGTCAAAAGTGGCGAAATCTGAATTTTTTGGAAACATGGAAGAATCGGAAACAAGAGAGGTGAAATTAAATTTTCCACCAAGAAAAAAAGAACCGGCACTCCTCTTTTGAATAGCGTTCGACACAAAAGCTGCTTTGTAAGAAAAACGCTTATGATTAAATATGTAAGTATAAGCCATTCCAAATGAAGCCATTGCCATATCACCTCTAATGTAGTAAGGATCTCCCGACTCCCAACCCGGAAAAACATCCTCCATATTTCGTAAATAATAGGATTTATAAAACAAAAATGTCAAATCAAATACCGAACGATTTCCAAAAGCATTCATCTGTAAATCAAGCCTTTTCGTGTCTCCGTAGATTTGATCATCATTATTAATAAATTTAAAGTTTAGAGCTATTCCAATCCTAATAAATCGCCAGTTAAATCCCATTCCAATATTGAAAGGATCGTTGGAAGCGTAAGTTAGAGTCTGTTTATTAATTTCGTCGTTGAAGGTAATGTCAGTAAACTTTTGTTTACCATAAATCCAAAGATGGAATCGTTTCGACAAATCGATTATATTCTCCTCATTATCAGATTTCTGAGCTACGAGACCGGAAGAATTCAAAAGAAAAGCAAAAAGAAACAACGTATATAAAGGAAGGTGTTTCATTTAGATTAACGAAAGATTAAAATGGGCTAATAAAGTTTTTAAAGGATGGAGCATTTTTATCCTTATCAGACAAAACTGGATTTTCGATTTCCCAATTAATGCCTATATCAGGATCGTCCCATAAAATAGAACCTTCGGATGCTTTGTTATAAATATTGGTGCATTTGTATGTGAAAACAGTATCATCGCGTAAAGTCACAAATCCGTGAGCAAATCCCGGCGGAACCCAATACATGAACTTATTTTCCTCAGTCAGTTCAACCTTATGAAAATGGCCATAAGTTGGGGAATTACGTCTTAAATCAACAGCCACATCAATAACAGCACCTTTTATCACCCGAACCAATTTACCTTGCGTGTAAGGAGGCCTTTGAAAATGAAGTCCTCTTAAAACATGTTTCAACGATTTTGACTCATTATCTTGCACAAATACAGCACCTCCAAGAATATCTTTATACTTTTCAAAATTATAGGATTCAAAAAAATATCCTCGATCGTCCATAAAAACATCAGGTTGAATAATGACTAAGTCGGCAATTGGGGTTTTTAAAATTTCCATGGAATTTAAATTTAAAATGAATGCAAAAATACTATGAAGCTTTGGTTGGAATCAAACTTTCGTAAAGTTTTTTCGTCTCGGCTGTCATTCGGTCGGCATTGAAAGAAGCAAGGGCAAAATTTCGAGAATTGGCTGCTAAATTTTTTCGCAACTCAGGATTTGATGCCCAAAGTATGAGCTGAGTATAAAAGCTTTCTTCTGTTTCGAAAAGCAATCCCGTTTGCCCATCTAACACAATATCCTCAACACCACCCACTTTCGAAGCAATAATTGGCAAGCCAACAAGCTGCGCTTCCATCAGACTATAAGGTGCGCCTTCATTTTCAGAAGTTAAGGCCAAGCCATCCAAGCCGCTATACACCTTTGTCAAATCTTTTTGCCAGGAAGTAAAAACAACGGATTCATCTTGCGTTCCAACACTAAATTCCGCGAAGGTCAGTCCCAGAGTCAAGCAATAGTCCTTAAGATGTCTTTTTTCAGGACCGTCTCCAACAACAATTCCTTTCACTCGTATTCCTTCCGTTTTTAACTTTTTTATCCCTCTCAAAAAAAGCTTAATATTCTTTATTTCAACTAAACGACCTACAATGCCTAATGCAAGACATTGATCATCAACATGAAAGCGTTTTCTGAATTTTTCTCGAGCCTTAAGCTTAAAACTAAATCTATCCAATTCGATTCCCGGAAAAATCACTCTGACTTTTTCCGTATCAGCTATCTGAAGAAAATCAATTAAATCCTTTTTTTGGGAATTAGTCAAAGCGATTATTGCAGAAGAATAACGAACCATTCTTTTGTCCGTCCACAGAATCAAACGCGTTACAATTTTATTGAAATAACCCCGATAAAGATGACCATGATAGGTATGAACAATCACCTTGACTTTAGAGGTGTAGGCCGCATAACGACCTAAAACCCCTGGTTTAGCGGTGTGGGTATGAACAACGAGTGGTTTTAATTCTTTGATATAGCGCTTGATAGCGAAATATGATTTAAAATCATTAATCAAATTGAACCTTCTAGAAAATTCGGGTAACAAAATAGGTTCATTTTTCAAACCATAAAAAATAGAAAGATTATTCATTTCCCCTAAGGCAGCTTCACCCCCAATAATGAAAACATCGAAATCGCTTTGCAATCGGCGTGCAAGGTCCGCCACATGAAAAGCCGGACCGCCAATTACAAAGCGATTGGTGATAAAGAGCAAGGTTGGCTTCATTCTATTGATTCAGAATATGAATAGCCTCTCCATGGGCAGCAGCAGCAGCTTCCATCACTGCCTCCGACATTGTTGGGTGTGGGTGAATCGTGGCTAATAATTCTGCCGCTTTCATTCCATTTTGACGAGCAACCACAACCTCTTGAATCATTTCTGTAACATTGTCGCCGACCATCGAACAACCAAGAATTAAATCCGTTTTGCTATCAACAACAAGCTTGACAAAACCATCCACATTTCCTGATGCCGTAGCTTTTCCGCTGGCTCTAAAGGGGAAGTTGCCTACTTTAACTTCAAATCCTTTCTCCTGCGCGGCTTTCTGCGAAAGTCCAACCGAAGCCACCTCCGGATTGGTGTAAGTACAAGCAGGAATATTCTCATAATCAACAGGTTCAGGATTTAGTCCGGCAATCTTTTCTACGCAAACGATTCCTTCACGACTTGCAACGTGTGCTAAAGCAGGACCATGAACGATGTCGCCGATCGCATAAACACCTTCGATATTAGTGCGATAGAACTCATCAACCAAAATTTTTCCACGCTCAACATTAACGCCCATTTCTTCAAGGCCAATATTTTCAATATTGGTTGAAACACCAACAGCCGATAAAACAACCTCAGCCTCAATCACTTGCTCGCCCTTTTTGGTCGAAATTGAAACTTTACATAAATCCCCTGAAGTGTCAACGGCAGTTACGGATGATTCAGTCATTACCTTCATTTTCATCTTTTTGAAGGCACGAGCAAGGAGTTTCGACGCTTCTTCATCTTCTAAAGGAATTATCTCAGGCATAAACTCCACCAGAGTTACCTGAGTGCCAATGCTTTGATAGAAATAGGCGAATTCGGAACCAATCGCACCCGAACCAACCACAACCATTGATGCGGGCTGTTTGGTAAGGGTCATAGCCTCTCTATAACCGATAATCTTCTTTCCATCTTGAGGCAAAGCATCCAATTGACGGGAGCGTGCACCAGTTGCCAGAATAATATTTTTAGAGCTATATATGGAAGTATTACCTTCATTATCAACAACTTCGACCATATTTTTATCCACAATTTTTCCAAAACCGGCAATGCGAATCACGCCATTTTTTTGAAAAAGAAAATCAACACCTTTACTCATTTGAGCAGCCACTCCCCTACTTCTATTGACCATTGCAGGCAAGTCGGCATTAATACTTTCAGACAAAACGCCATAATCTGCGCTATGCTTTAAATAATTAAAAACTTGAGCAGATTTTAGGAGCGCTTTTGTGGGAATACAGCCCCAATTCAAACAAATTCCCCCAAGTTCTGCACGTTCGACCACGGCAGTTTTTAATCCCAATTGCGCAGCACGAATTGCAGCAACATAACCACCGGGACCACTACCAATAATAATTATATCGAAATCCATAGATTCAAAAATTTAAAATGAAGCTGCAAAAATATAAAAAACCAAAGAGCAGATGAACGGTTATGACATCTGTTAATTTTGACACCATATATTATCAACAACAAATGGGTGATAGAATTTAATGTCCTTTAAAAAGAGTACACAATATTTTATAATTTTGCCTCTCAAATTTTAAAACAAAGAAACGTGGATATATTTGAAAGAGTGCAACAACGTCCGGGAAGTATCGGAAAGCACCAAAGAGAAGCGCATGGTTATTTTACATTTCCTAAGTTAGAAGGTGAAATTGGACCGCACATGATGTTTCGCGGAAAAGAGAAACTTGTATGGAGTTTAAACAATTACATTGGTCTTGCCAATCATCCTGAGGTTCGCAAAGCTGATGCAGAGGCGGCTGCAAAATACGGAATGGCCTATCCAATGGGAGCTCGTATGATGTCAGGTCAAACGAAATTTCACGAGCAACTTGAGCATGAATTGGCTGATTTCATGGGAAAAGAAAAAGCCTATTTGCTCAACTATGGCTACATGGGCATGGTTTCGATTATCGACTCCATGGTTGACCGCAAGGATGTAATTGTATATGATTCTGAAGCACATGCGTGTATTTTAGATGGCATGCGACTTCATATTGGAAAGCGTTTTGTGTATCCACACAATGAAATAGACAAACTGCGGAAGCAACTTGAACACGCTACACACGTAGCTGAATCGACCGGAGGCGGCATATTGGTTATAACCGAAGGCGTGTTTGGCATGGCCGGAGATTTAGGAAAATTGGACGAAATTGTGGCGTTAAAAAAAGAGTTCAATTTCCGTTTGCTTGTTGACGATGCTCATGGCTTAGGAACTATGGGTGCTACCGGTGCAGGTACTGGCGAACATTTTGGCGTACAAGATGAAATTGACCTTTATTTTGGAACTTTTGCCAAATCAATGGCAGGAATTGGCGGCTTTGTAGCCGGTCCTGAAGTTATTATCGACTTCCTCGCTTACAACATGAGATCGCAAATTTTTGCTAAATCTCTCCCAATGCCTATGGTTATTGGCGCCTTAAAGCGTTTAGAGCTTTTGCGAAGTAAACCGGAATTAAGAGAAAATCTATGGTCTGTTGTTAAAGCGCTGCAAACCGGCCTAAAAGAAAATGGTTTCGATATTGGAAAAACAAACTCACCGGTTACTCCGGTTTATTTTAAAGGAGAACTTAATGAGGCCACAAATATGACCATCGAACTGCGCGAGAAATATAATATTTTCTGCTCAATCGTAGTTTATCCTGTTGTGCCTAAAGGAGTTATAATGTTGCGACTTATTCCAACAGCCGTTCACACTTTGGAAGATGTTCGTTATACTATTGATTCGTTTGTGGCTTTAAAAGAAAAATTGGATAGTGGTTATTATGCCCAACAAGGCGTTCCAATGATGGCCGATAAATAAAGAATTACAAGTGATATAAAGTTCTAAAAGGTTGCTATAAGCAGCCTTTTTTTATTAAAAAATGATTACAAAAAAAGCCCCTCAATGGAGGAGCTTTTTGTATTTCTAAATTATCTCTTAGTCTATGTGTGCATACCGCCGCAAACGCTAATCACTTGACCTGTAACATAAGAAGACAGGTTAGAACCTAAGAAAATGCACACATCCGCTACATCTTCCGGCTGTCCTTCGCGGCGAAGAGGAATAGTCTGAACCCAACCTTTACGCACGTCTTCCGGCAATTTATCCGTCATCGGTGTGGCAATGAAACCGGGAGCAATAGCATTAACACGAATGCCTCGACTTCCCAATTCTTGCGCTATTGATTTGGTAAAGCCAATTAATCCGGCCTTTGAGGAAGAATAATTGGATTGCCCTGCATTTCCTTCAATTCCAACAACGGAACTCATATTTATAATAGAGCCTGAACGTTGCTTAAGCATATATTTTTGAGCTGCCTTGGTCATGTTAAAAACCGATTTCAGATTGACATTGATTACTAAATCCCAATCAGCTTCAGTCATGCGCATCAGCAAATTATCGCGTGTGATTCCGGCATTATTGACTAAAATATCCACAGAACCAAAGTCAGCCGCTACTTGATCAATAAACAACTGAGAATCATCAAAATTAGCAGCGTTACTGGCATAAGCTTTTCCTTTTACGCCTAACTTAGTCAGCTCCGATTCAAGTGCAGCCGTATTATCGTCGAGCGCCAAATCACTGAAAGCTACATTCGCTCCATGGTTTGCAAAAGCCAACACTATTGCGCGGCCAATTCCACGAGCTCCTCCTGTAACTACAGCATTTTTTCCTTCTAATAATTTCATCGTTTTCCATTTAAATATTGAAACGCGAAATTAATAAAATATGATGATGCGTAAACAGCGAAATCATCGAAACAATTGATACTAATCATTTAACCTCATGGACCGGATTCTTATACATTATTGCGATAAAAAGGATTATTGAATCTTTTCTCTGATTTTACTTAACAACTCAGAGAAACTAACATCTTTTAAATCAACAATTTCCATATTTGAAATATGCCACATTTTTGCTATTTCCTCCAAAGCGGAATATCGTACGGAAAGCAACAATACACCTTGATAGTTGTTCATTAAATACTCAAGCGACATTGCCCAGCCGCCTCCATTAAGTTCAAGATTTCCAACCTCATCAATCATCAAAAGCGTACATATTTTAGAATCACTCAAAATTTTTTGGTTTCCGGCATCGAAGGCTTTATTGTTAAAAGTAAATCGACCGATTCCTTCCTGATTTTCAAATTCTTTGAATTGCATGAACGGATAGGAATTCTTCTCGGAAAGCAAAATCAAATCATACCCAATAAACTGCTCATTTTGAATATTTTTCTTGCTTAAAACTCCACCTACAGCATAATTCTCCACCGATAACGTTGAATAAATTTGTTGACATAATTCAGTTTTTCCTGAGCCAATTTCTCCGGTTACTAAAAAAACAAAGGGACTTGATTTCGCTTTTTGCCGCATTTGTTCAATACGATATTCTGCATTATTAATTAAATGACTAACACCATCTAATGGATTCTTCACAAACTCCTTAAATTTTGGCAGAGAGGCAATTACCTGAGGCACAGACGAAAATGAAAGTTCAAGAGCAAGATGGAGTTGCCTGTATGCCGACTTTCGGAAAAAACTAACCACCTTTGGATTATACAATTCTTTTCCAACAACAGAAAACCCAACAATCACGATAACTGCCCTAAAATTCATTTGAACACCTATTAAAAGGCCATTTAATAAAGTTTCGGACCTTTGGAATGAAGAAAATGCCAATGTGGCAAACAAAGTTATCACAAAGAAGAATATCCAAAATTTTGGTTTTTTAAGATGTCGAAGTGCTGATTTATAACGAATTGACCAAATAATTACCATAGCGATTGTAAGAGGCATCCAAACAAACCAAGCCGTTTTTGAATGGAGAAAAAGAGTTAGCACGATTACGGAAACATTTAGCCATAACCAAACCATGGAATAGGAAAAGTAGCTATCATTTTTGATTTGGGCGGAGGAAGTATCCATTTGGTGAGGAATAATATCACTTGATTGCGAATTGAATAAACTACGACCAGCCTTAACACCAATGATAGCAGCCAAAACTCCCATAATAATTTGAACAATTAACAATAAAAATATAGGCAACCAAACTAAATCGGATTCGATATGAAGTTGATTTTCAGCCATTTCAATCAAATTGGTATAGACATCGACCAAATTTGAACCATAAAATAAAATCAAATTAAAAATCCGTTGAAAAAGCACCCACGTCATAGCAAACACCGACCCTAAAACATATCCTGTTATTGTTCGACCAAATAATCGCATGGAAATATCGAAAAGTAGCGCTTCGGTAAAAATAGCCACCATTGGTCCAAAAATCACCGCACTGGGAGAGAGTGATTTCATTAGAGCAGTTATTAAACCGGCTCGCCAAAACAACCCATTTTCCTTCCAACGATAACTTGCTGAAATCAAGACAATCAAACCAAGAGAGGTTAAAATATTACCACTAAATGGAACACGCAAATTGTGCAAAAAACTTCCGAAAACGATTTCTAAGGCAGCCCAACCGGTTCCAATTATGGCAGCTTTTACCCATTTTTCATTAATTCTTAAATTATCATCCATTAGAAACTGTTTCGAAGACCAAAATATTTAAACGTTTATCATAATTGTAGCCCAACCGTTATTCTTATGTGGGAATATCGCTGCAAAAATAATTAAGAATTCATAAAACAGGAACATTTTTTATAAAAATAATCTTTGAACGAAACAACGAAAACCGGATATTAAATAATTGATATTGTGATGGATAAGAAAGTATTTGTCAAAACAATTAAAAATGGGCGAAGTTTTAAAAAACGAATTATTGTGAAAATGGAAACTGATATGAATCAGAGAAAAATAAATTCATACATTTGTCCCCATTAAATTTTATTAAACCGTTGTATGGACAACCGAATGGAAAACTGCATAACCTGCAAATACAAGTCACAGCTATTTGAGAAGCTGTCCGAGGAGCAGCTTAAGGAAATATCATCATCCAAAAAAACCGTTTTCGTGTCGAAGGGCGACATGATATGTCGTGAAGGTGAGTCAATTACGAGTTTTGTTTACCTTGTGCAAGGACTCATCAAGTTGCACAAAATGGATCGATTTGGCAGAGATCAAATTGTGTCGATTGCTAAACCTTTGGATTTTGTTGGACTACTAACTTTGTTTTCAGATAAAACCTATAAATATAGTATTACAGCACTACAAGACAGCACATTATGTTTTGTGGATATTGAATTGATGAAAAAATTCGTGACGATTAACGGAGCATTTGCCTTAGAAGTTATGAAAAATATCAGTGCTGTTTCGGATGATATCATCAAGAAGACGTATGCTATCAACAGCAAGAATCTTCGAGGCCGTATAGCATTGGTTTTGAGCGATTTTGCCGATTCCATTTTCGGTAGCTACTCCTTCGATTTGCCGATTAGCAGAAAAGAAATTGGAGAGCTTATCGACATGACACCGGAGAATGTGATTCGTATTCTGTCGGAGTTTCGCCGTGACGGACTTATCAATCTCAAAGGAAAAAGCGTAGAAATTTTAAACAAAAGCATGTTGTTAAAAATAAGAGACTTAGGTTAAGCACAGTTATATTTAGTATAGAAAACCGGCTTAATGCCGGTTTTTTTTTGGTTGGTTTTGTGGATGGAATAACCGAATGTATATCCACCATATAGCGGTTATTTCGTATTTAGTTTGTGGTT
>JAFGWF010000159.1 GCA_016937295.1 Bacteroidales bacterium | reverse complement strand
GGAAAGTACTGAAAAATGGCACCCAATTCTTTGTCGTTAACAACCCCCATAACAATATGAAGCTGAGCATATTCCATCTCCTTCAGTTGTTTCATCGTTCGAGCAAGTCCATCCTCATTATGACCTGTATCACAAATAGTTAAAGGGTTTTGACCAATAACTTGCCAGCGTCCTAAAAAGTTCGTGTTGACTACCACATTTTCTATTCCGGCCAAAATCTGTTGAGGTGATATTGTGTGAGTAATATTCAGAGTG
Organism: Bacteroidales bacterium; assembly: GCA_016937295.1. Taxonomy (GTDB): domain Bacteria; phylum Bacteroidota; class Bacteroidia; order Bacteroidales; family UBA1556; genus UBA6267. The sequence continues at coordinate 9,872 of JAFGWF010000159.1, read as the reverse complement.
TTAAAAACTTGAACTAATGCAATAACGGTTCGGATATTCTCCGTTTGATAGGAGCCCAAAAGTGGACTAATACCGGTATAAATTGTATTGTCGAGACCATAAGAAAATTTACCGGTCTGATTGAAATTTTCGGTGCTAAATTCAACCAAATCTTCAGCAAAAGAAATTTCACTTTCCATTTCTCGAGCTTTGATTTCAAAAACTTCAATAGTTTCATCTTGTTTTCGACCAATAACCACAGGAATATTTTTCTTAAAAATTCCGGCTTTTTCAAAAGCGATTTTTTGAATCGTATCGCCCAGAAACTGTTTATGATCAAAACTAATATTGGTAACAACAGAAAGAATCGAATTAACAATATTGGTGGAATCCAGCCGACCTCCCATTCCAACTTCAATCACCGCAATATCAACATTTTGACTCGCAAAATAAGACATGCCCATAACAAAACTCAATTCAAAAAAGGAAGGAGAAATTTCCTGAATTTCGTTGCAGTGTGGGCCTGTTTGGATTTGTTCCACAAAATCAATCACAAAGGATTCAGGCATCATCTGACCATCAATGCGGAAACGTTCCCTGAAATCGGTCAAATGAGGCGAAGTAAAAAGCGCAGTGCGATATCCAGCTTCCTGTAAAATACTGGCCGTAAAATGCGAAACAGAGCCTTTTCCGTTCGTGCCGGCAATATGAATTGACGGAAATTTGAGCTCAGGATTGCCAAAAAGTTTGGCTAACTTAATGGTGTTTTGCAAATCGGCTTTGTAAGCCGCAGCTCCAACCCTCTGAAACATAGGAAGTCGCTCTTGCAAAAATGTAACTGCTTCGTTATAGTTCATTCAAATGAAATTTAGCAAGATCATCTATAGGCGATTGTATAACTTGACCGATATCATAGCCATAATTCATTCCCGAAACCTTAAGAAAATCCGCAAAATGATAAGCTATAGAACCAACCATCCCAACTATAAATTTATTTGGAAATGAATTATTTACATAGTTATATTTAAAGTAATTATCAAACTGATTTTGACATATTGTTTTCAAAAAATCATCATGAATATTATCCTTGATAAACGGAACAAATGAAGCTAAATAGCGATTTGGAAATGGCTTTTTATAAAGTTCAGATTTGACAAAATCCGGCGACATATTGAAAGAATGCTCCATCTTTTCCCTGAGAGAATCCGACATTTCTTTGTAGAAATAGGCACGAAGCAACTCGCGCCCAAGTGCAGCACCACTCCCATCCTCACCTAACTGATAACCCATAGCAGAAACGCCCTTTACAATATCCAACCCGTTGAACAACACAGTATTACTTCCTGTTCCCAAAATACCGGCAATCCCCTCCTCATCCTTAAATAAAGCGCGTGCCGCACCCAAAATATCGGAATGAACCTCGACCACGGATTGCTGAAAATGAAGTTGCAGTTGTTGAACCATTCTCTGTGATTGCTCCGGCGTACAGCCACTACCATAAAAAAATAATTTATCAATAATAACTTCCGGTTTTAGTGGTAAGGCTTGTAAAATTTCATGCAATTGTTTATCGGAAGTATGATAAGGATTTAGGCCGACCGCACGAAATTTCTGAATATGATTACCATCGTAATCAATTAATAACCAATCACTTTTAGTGCTTCCGCTATCTGCAATTAAAACCATATTAAAACTCAATTTCTAATCCATCATAAGCAAGAATTGTCTCAGGAAAAATCGTTTGCGCTTCCTTCCGCAAATGATCTACATCCCTATATCGTGAGGAAAAATGGCCGATGAGCAGCTTTGCAGCTTTTGCATTCTTTGCAATCTTAGCAGCTTGAGACGCCGTGGAATGCTTTTTCTTAAACGCTTCTTCGGCTAAATCATCACCAAAAGTAGCTTCATGGTACAATAAGTCCGCATCGGCAATATCCGTTACCATTTTTTCCTCATAAGCTGTATCGGAGGCATAAGCAAACCGTTTAACCTTCGATTCTACGGTTATTTCTGTATTCTTAAAGACTTGACCGTCAGAGGCTATAAAATCCTCACCTTCCTGTATGCGTTTTCGCCATAAAAACGAGACTTCATTAGACTGCAAAAAATCCGGTCGAATTCGATGATTCCGGTTAAACTGCTCCACAAGATAACCGTTTGTTTGAATGCTATGTTTTAATGGAAACCCATAGACTTTAAAATCCTTTGCATTCACTATTAATGTCTTTGATTGACAGGCAATTTCGATGAATTCTATAGGAAAAACCGGTTCTTTGTTGACCATATCTAATACATCAATGATTAGAGATTTAAGTCCGGGAGGCGAAACGATGCACAATTTTTTTTGGCGATTGAGCATAATAAAAGTATTTATTAGGCCAAAAATTCCAAAAAAGTGATCGCCATGAAGATGAGAAATAAAGATATAGTCGATACGTGAAAGGCGTACTCCGAATCTTTTTAGCTGAAACTGCGTTCCTTCGCCACAATCAAATAAAAGCATCGAACTGTTAATATCAAGAACCTGAGCACTTAACATCCGGTCAAATGACGGAAGTGCAGAACTTGAACCTAAAACAGTTAATTTCCAGTGCATTACTTAACCATCATCCGTTTTACAATAGATGTTGACCCTGTGGAAACCTTGTAAAAATAAGCACCAGCCGGAAGATTTTGGCGGTTGAAATAGATTACATTATAGCCTTTCAGTCCTTTTTCGACATTCGAAAGTACTCGTGCTCCAGCCATATTGAAAACCTCAAAATGCACTACCGACGGAGTAGGAAGATAGTATGTGATGGCCGTTTTTTCTTCTACAGGGTTTGGAACATTTTGACTTACAGAAAATTCATTACCCACAACTTCTTCCACTGAAACATGATTTGAGTCAAGCACATGAAGCTTAAATTTCTGATTTACAGGTACAGGGGTGGTTAGATTTGCTACATAACCATCAATTTGCACCAAACAATTATATGAACCAACATCTGCCATAGTAGGATTTCCTTGAATCACAATACATCCATAACTATTAGCTGGCCAAAAATTATTGGGCGAATTTGTAATAAAATTAAACCCTGTGGGTAAACCTGTTATGGTAATTAAACCTGCTGAATCAACAGGAATTGGAATTCCATTTAAAGTGAAGGTTTGTGGAATATTCACATGAACCGTAATATCGTAAGGTTGTGTAGCAACTGCGGGCGGTAAACCTTGAGAAGTATCAGGCACGGTAAGTTGTGGTCCGGGAAATGGAACAGGAGTACATTGTGAAAAGGCCAAGTTTAAACTGAATGCAAAAAAACCTAAAAATAACAATACTTTTTTCATTGAAATATACTTTAAATAGTTGAAATACAAGGATTAAATAAACTAATATTTATAAATTGATTATTAAATATTAACTCAAAAATTGGTGAAAGAATTAACAAAAATGTTAGACAAAAATAGATAAAAAGGTTGTTCATATTTTAATTTTCCTTTTTTAATTGCTCAAATTCATCACCTATGAGAATGAAAATATCCTCATTATCTCTCTTCATCAGATATTCTTCGCGAGCATAACGTTCCAGATTTCCCGACTGCGAGGCCAAATCCACTAATGCAACACTATCGCGCTCTATTTCAGTAATATAATAATCGCGCTCCATTCTCATTTTCTTCAACTGACGCGACATTTTCACCTGACTTGATATGTTATTTACATCGAAAATCAAAGTATAAACCAGAAACAAAGTTGACGCCACTAAGTACCTGTTGTATAATATTTTAGGGATTTTATTTAAAATATTCATAATCGCATGAAACGTTATTAAGTCACCAACAAAATTATTTACGATTGACTATCAACAATCATGTAAGAACAGAATTTATTCACGACTTAATGTTAGCAAAATTTTCATAAAATATTTGCTGTTAACCAGCGCCCTTAACATGCAAACCACCGAAGAAAAGCAATTTTTGAACTCCGGTGAATAAAAACACGTATTTTTGCACGAAACTTTATCAAATTGAAAATAGAAACTTACATATCCAGAAAGCTTTTTAGTAGTTCGAGAACAAATTTTTCCAAAGCAATCCTCACAATTTCTATTATTAGTGTTGCTCTGGGATTAGCTGTGATGATTCTTTCGATTGGAGTTTCGATGGGTTTTCAAAAAGCAGTTAAAGAAAAAGTAGCAGGTTTTGAAGGAAATATTCGCATTTCTAATTTCGACTATAATCAATCAGCCGAGCTAACGCCCATTGAATCAGATAGTTTTCTATTATCTCAATTGCAAACGATACAACATGTCAAGGAAGTTCAACCTTTCGCATTAAAAGGCGGAATCATAAAGCACGAAAGCTTAATTTCGGGCATTATTCTAAAGGGTATTTCTCCAAAATACAACTGGAATTTTTTCGATTCCCATTTAGTTTCCGGCACATTTCCTTATTTGTCGGATTCCACAATATCCAATAATGTGCTGATTTCATACAATTTAGCCCGAAGACTTCAATTAGATACTAACAGCAGTTTTCTTATCTACTTCATCCAAGAGCCACCTCGAGTGAGAAAACTAAATGTGGTTGGAATTTTCAATACAGGATTTGAAGAATTCGATGCAAATTATATTCTTGGAGATATTAAGTTAATTCAGAAACTAAACGGTTGGACAGCCAACCAAGTCTCTGGAATTGAAATTCATTTATCTGATTCAAAAGAATCCGTTGCAATATTAAATCAGATTAACAAATTGATTGACTACGACTTGAAAGCCGAAACCCTCGCCGAGCGTTATCCTTTAATAACAGATTGGCTTAAATTATTAGATACCAATGTATGGTTTATTATCGGCTTGATGGTAATAATTTCGGGAATTACGATTATAGCTACTATCTTAATAATGATTCTTGAAAAAACAAGTTTTATCGGCGTTTTAAAATCAATGGGAGCTTCAAATCGAATGGTTCAAAAAATATTCTTTTATCAGACGCTATATTTGGTTGGCTTTGGAATGTTTGCAGGAAATTTATTAGGATTATCCTTAGGTTTTTTACAAATGAAATATGCACTTATTCCACTCGACCCTGTCAACTACTACATGAACACTGTCCCGTTTTATATTGATATTCAGTCTATTATTTTATTAAATGTAGGTGTTTTATCCATTATCGGGCTGATGATTTTATGGCCGGTTAATACCATTTCGAATATATCTCCAATTCGGGCTATTCGTTTCAAGTAATATCAACTTAAAAAATAAATCGAAAAAATTAGCAGTAAACAGCGCAGCATGATTACTTAAAAATACCCATGCAAAATTTATTGTAAAACCAAATCATAGATGATTAAAACCGAACAGCCTCTGGAGAAATGGATTTCAAGAGTGCGATATCAATTACCTCCATCGCATCGGTAACATAATGAAAAACAATACCTTTAAGATACTTTTGATTAATATCGGCAATATCTTTTTCATTTTCCTTGCTTAGAATAATATCTTTTATTTTAGCACGTTGAGCAGCCAATATTTTCTCTTTTATTCCCCCAACAGCCGTAACACGACCAGAAAGGGTAATTTCACCGGTCATCGCAAGTTTCGATTTAACCTTTCGTCCGGTAAATAGGGAAGCTAAAGCCGTGAAAATGGTGATACCGGCTGATGGGCCATCTTTAGGAGTCGAACCATCAGGCACGTGCACATGAGCATCCCATTTCTCGAATGCCTCAATCGGGATATTTAACAAATCCGCTTTAGATTTAAGAAGCTTGTGAGCAAGGGTAAAGGATTCTTTCATAACATCGCCTAAGCTTCCTGTCATGGTATAATTTCCTTTTCCCCTACTTAAACTTGCCTCCACCGGCAAAATTTTTCCGCCTACTTGAGTCCATGCCAATCCCGTAACGATGCCCGGAACTGTGTGATTTACAATATTATCTCTCAAGAATCGTGGTGGTCCTAAAATCGTTTGTAAATCTTCAACCTGAATCATCGGGTTATATTCTTCCTCTAAAACAATATATTTGGCTCTGTTGCGAATAATCTTTGCGATATTCTTTTCTAAACCCCTCACACCGGATTCCAAAGTGTAGTTGTCGATTAGATGCTCAATAACTTTATTCGACAAGACCAACTGCTCCTTTTTAAGACCATGTTCATTAAATTGCTTTTTCACTAAATGACGTTTGGCAATCTGAACTTTTTCTTCCGGAAGATAACCACTAATGTCAATTATTTCCATGCGGTCGCGAAGTGCAGGCTGTATTGGAGTCAACGAATTAGCAGTTGCAATAAAAAGCACACGCGACAAATCGTATTCAAGTTCTAAGTAATTATCATAAAAGGCCATATTTTGCTCAGGATCAAGAACTTCCAACAAAGCAGAACTGGGATCGCCATTAAAGCTATTTCCGGCAACTTTATCAATTTCATCTAAGACAAAAACCGGATTCGACTTTTTGGCTTTCTTCAAACTTTGAATAATACGGCCTGGCATAGCACCGATGTAGGTTTTGCGATGACCTCTGATTTCGGCCTCGTCGCGCAGGCCACCTAAGGCCATCCGAATATATTCACGACCTAAAGCTCTGGCAATACTTTTTCCTAAAGAAGTTTTACCAACACCGGGAGGGCCTACAAGACAAAGAATTGGGGACTTCATGTCGCCTTTTAGCTTTAACACCGCAAGATATTCAATGATTCGTTCCTTAATTTTCTCTAAACCGTAATGGTCTTCATCCAAAATTCTTTGCGCTTTTTTCAAATCGAATTTATCATTGGAAAATTCGTTCCAAGGTAAGTCAACCAATGTTTCGAGATAGTTGTGCTGCACGCTGTATTCGGCTGCTTGTGGATGCATGCGGCCAAGTTTATCCAATTCCTTTTCAAACTGATTCTTCACATTGACAGGCCACTTTTTTAGCAATGCCTTTTCTTTCAATTCTTTAATATCCTGATCGTGAGGGCCTCCACCGAGCTCATCTTGGATAGTTTTCAACTGCTGACTCAAAAGATAATCACGCTGCTGTTTATCTAAGTCAGTCTTCACCTTATCTTGAATTTGGTTTTTCAATTCAAGCATTTTCACTTCTCGCGATAATAATTCAAGAAGCTTTTCTGCACGTTGACTTAGATCAGTGATTTCTAATAAATTCTGCTTATCGAGGTGCGATGTGTTCAGGTTTGATGAAACAAAATTCACCAAAAATGGCGCATTTTCAATATTTTTTATGGCAAAACCCGCTTCATTGGGAATATTCGGATTTAGATGAATAATCTTCAGAGCCAAATCTTTAATCGAATCCATCAAAGCGGTGAAGGTATCTGTGTTTTCAAAAACGCCATCAGTTAAAAGCGGCTCAACCTCAGCGACGAAATAAGGCTCTTTTTGTAATTCCTTTTTAAGTTCGATTCTATTTTGGCCTTGAATAATTACGGTAGTAGTATCGTCGGGCATTTTTAACACCTTAAGAATCTGAGCCATTACGCCAATTTTGAACAAGCCATCAAAGTCAGGGTCTTCAATAGCTGCATCTTTTTGAGCCACTACCGCAATCAGCTTGTTTTCCTCATTAGCATCAGTAATCAGTTTTAAGGATTTTGCACGACCTACCGTAATGGGAATCAAAACTCCCGGAAATAAAACGGTATTTCGTAATGGTAAAACGGGTAATGACTTGGGAACCAATTCACTATCATATTTATAGTCTTCTGGCCCTGACATTAAAGGAAAAAAATCGGTATCACCACCGGCAATATCTGATAAACTTAAAGGTTGTATTTTGAAACTCATAATATAAGATGTCAAATTGTCATTTTCGGATTTTTATCAATAGAAACCTATAGAAACAAGGAGGTTTTAATAAAGTGTCCCATTTGGACAATTTAAGTGCCAATTCTTAAATTGACCAAATGGGACAAAAAAGAAGGAAATTTTGTCAAAAAACGAAAAAATTACCTGACAACATTATGATAAATATGTCGCAGAATATCTTTTTCGGTTTCATCAAAATCTTTTCCTCTACGCGCATAAACACGTTCAGCTACTTGAAATGCTTTATTGAGATTGTAAACTTTGAATCCATTAGCGCCGCCCCATGAGAAAGAGGTTATCATATTTCGCGGAAATCCTGTTCCAAATAAGTTTACACTAACCCCTATTACCGTACCTGTATTTATCATGGAGTTGATTCCAACTTTGGAGTGATCGCCCATTATTACACCACAAAACTGCAATCCAGTATTAGCAAATGTTTCATCTTGATAATTCCACAAACGAACCGGATCATACGTATTTTTCAGATTGCTGCAATTGGTTCCAGCACCTAAATTACACCACTCACCAATCACCGAATTGCCAATAAAGCCATCGTGAGCTTTGTTGGAATAGCCTAAAAATATAGAATTGCTTACTTCGCCACCCACTTTGCAATAAGGGCCGAAACTGGTTGGACCATAAATTTTAGCTCCCATTTTTAACTGAGCATGCTCGCCAAGGGCAAATGGCCCGCGAACTAAACAACCTTCCATAATTTCTGCATCCTTACCAATATAAACTGGGCCAGTAGTAGTGTTGATAGTTGTAAAATCAATCTTTGCACCTTCTTCAACAAAGATGTCATTTCCTAATACGTTGGCTGTTTGAGGAATAGGTTGCGACTTCCTGCCTTTAGTCAATATTTCAAAATCATGGCGTATTGTCTTGTCTAAATCAGAAAAAAGTTGCCAGGTGTTTTCTAAAAAACTTACTTCGCCTGAATATTCAACAATATTTTCATCGATTTCATTCTCCGGATTATCAAAATTTTCGCCCGAAACTTTATACGCTAAAATGACCTCGTTACTCACTAAAACCTGATTCTCGGCAAGCGACTTCACTGCACTAACTATGTCATTATCAGGAATCAAATTACTTTTAATAAGAATATTCACATCCCCTTTTTTAATAGGATATTTTTTTGACAAATATGTCAGAGTTAATGTCGAAGTTTTTTCGCTTAAATAGTATTCCCATTTTTCGCGAATCGTTAAAATACCATACCTTAAATCACACGCCGGCCTGGTAAAGGTCATGGGTAATAAGGCTGTTATTGTTTGCTTATCGTCAAATAAAATATAGTTCATATCTTTAAATTAAGTTATGGGACAAAAATATACAATTATTTTTAGTTATAGCAATCTTTAACGTAAAAAAAAACCCTCGATGCGAGGGATTTTAATTCGTTTTTAGTTAGTGGTTTTCTTGTCGAAATGCTGTTTATATCGAGTTTTAAACTTATCAACACGTCCGGCGGTGTCAACCAATTTAACTTTACCTGTGTAAAATGGGTGTGAAGTGTTCGAGATTTCAAGTTTAACAAGTGGATAAGTATTTCCATCTTCCCATTCGATATTATCTCTGGTATCTACTGTGGATTTTGTCAAAAAGGCATATCCATTCGACATATCTTTAAAAACTACTAATCTGTACCCTTTTGGGTGAATATCTGCTTTCATAATAATATAGATTTACTTTCAAAAAATCGGGCTGCAAAAGTAATGGTATTTATCTAATTATGAAAATTTTATTTTCATATATTTTTTATAAAGGACTTCTTAATTGATTTGGTAACGTACATATCTGTTTCTCAACCATATAAAGATAACATTTGGGCAATTAAATCAATTTTAGTGATTCAAACTCATTAAAAAATCCAAAACATTTACCCCATCTGCCCAGTCATTTAGCTCAGGAAACTGAGACTGTCCGGGCTTGATGCAGCCGGTAAAAGTCCATTTTGAACTAACAATACACTGAATTTTATCCGATTGCTCTTTGATATTTTGCTCCAACACTGATTCCTCGTTATAGTATTCAAAATTCAGTACTGCAACCGGTGAAACTATCGAAGTATCTTCTCGAAACAAGAG
>JAFGWF010000158.1 GCA_016937295.1 Bacteroidales bacterium | reverse complement strand
GGTAAGATTAGTTTTGAAGATGCAGCACGCAAATTTTCAGACGACGATTTTGCTCAAGCCGGCGGAATGGCTGTGAATCAAGCAAGTGGAAATAATTCGTTTTCACCTTCAGAAATAAATAAGGACGTATTTTTTCAATTAGAGAAAATGAGTGCAGGTGGTCTTTCCAATCCTTTTGTGGTAAGAGCCGAACAGAATGTGATTGAAGTAAAGATTGTAAAACTTGTTCAACGAACCAAGCCGCATAAAGCTTCTTTAAAAACAGATTACGACCTGATTCAAGAGGCTGCTTTGCAGGATAAACAGATGAATGCTATTTCGGAATGGATTGAGGAGCGCTCTGCCGATACTTATATCAATATCATTGATAAACAGTTTGGTAGCTGTGATTTTATGTACAAATGGAAATAAAATCTTATGAATTTTAAGAATGATATAGAAGCTTTTGAGGCTTTTAACCAAAAAGTAAATGAAATAAAAAAGGAAATTGGAAAGATTATCATCGGACAGGAAAAAGTAGTCAATGATATTTTAATTTCTATTTTTGGAAACGGACATTGCCTTCTTATTGGCGTGCCCGGTCTTGCTAAAACCTTAATGGTGAACACAGTATCTAAAGTTTTAGGACTCGATTTCAATCGTATTCAATTTACGCCTGACCTGATGCCTTCCGATATTCTTGGAATGGAAATTTTGGGTGAAGACCGAAAGTTTCACTTTGTGAAAGGTCCTGTTTTCGCCAATATTATCCTGGCTGACGAGATAAACCGAACTCCACCTAAAACTCAAGCGGCACTTTTGGAAGCTATGCAAGAAAAGTCGGTTACCATTTCTTCCGTTTCGCACCGCTTAGAAGAGCCTTTCTTTGTGTTGGCAACGCAAAATCCGATAGAGCAGGAGGGAACTTATCCATTGCCCGAGGCGCAATTAGACCGCTTTATGTTTAATATTTTGCTCGACTATCCGAGTTTTGAAGAAGAACTTGCTGTGGTGAAATCTACTACCGGTTATACTGAGGAAACAGTTACAAGCCTGACAAATCGTGAGGAAATCATGCTTTTTCAGCAACTTCTGCGAAAAATGCCTGTGGCCGATAATGTGTATGAATATGCGGTTAAAATTGTCTCTTCAACTCGTCCATTTACAGGTCGAGCACATAGTTTTGCTAATGAATATCTAAGTTGGGGTGCCGGTCCTCGAGCTTCGCAATATTTAATTATTGGGGCAAAAGTTCATGCCGCCATAAATGGTAAGTATTCTCCTGATAGCGAAGATATTAAAGCGGTAGCCTACGCAGTTTTACGCCATCGCCTTGTGAAAAACTATAAAGCTGAGGCAGAAAATCTTAGCATCGAAACGATAATTGATAAAATTATTGGATAGCCGTTTTGATTAGTTGTTTTTGATATTGTTTCCCGTCATAAGTAACAATTTTTACAATATAAATTCCTGTTTTTAAATGGTTTATGTCCATTGAGATTTTGTCTGAAAATGATTTAGGTAAATTAAGGCTTTGAAGAAGTTTCCCCTCAATAGTGAAAATCCTTATATTTTTGATTTTTGTATTCTTATCTCCTTTAAAAGAAATATTGGTCTGGGCCGGATTTGGAAATAACCACATGTCGTTAGTGGAGTAAATATCTGAAAATGAGATAGAAACAAGAGAAGTATTGAACTCAAAAGGACCTAAATCGACTTTTTGACCAACTAATCGAGGATTGTTGTAAAAATCCATGAAGATTTCCAAACTATCTAAACCAATTCCTCTGTCAATCAAAGGCGAATTCGGCAAAAGCGTGTAGTCATGTATGGAAGTGTCTGAATATAAGAGATTTGAGGAGTTGAATTTGAATAAGTTTGCCACTGTGTCCACATCTATCATATTATCTGAAATCATAATAAAAGCATCTTCAGCATCAAATTGCGAAACTATCGTGTCGTAAAAGTTATAATTTCCAGGATTGATAATTACGTTATTGGCAATCAAATTGTTTTTACTCATTAAACTTGTAAATCGAATTCCGTCTGATTTTGGGTTGATAATCAGATTATTAATGATTTTATACGAGGAATCTGATGCCGTAGAAATATCTCCGATATAGATGCCATGTTGCATTTTCATCAGGTCGCCGGGTGCGTAATTTTCGCCTGCATTTACGATAATATTATTATAAATCATCTGACCTCCCAATCCTGCTCCGACAATTCCACTTCCTTTTCCTCCTATAATCATATTATTGAAGCAGTTAGCTTTTGTTCCTCCACCAAGCATAATTCCCGACATCTGATTATGACTTCCACGATGACTGGAATTGACAATCAAATTATCTCTGATTTCGGAGTTGAACGAAGCCGAGCTCAATTGAATTCCGTCCCAGCCTGCATTAAATATTCTATTCGATGCAATAATCACATTTTTAAGTAGATGCGGTAATACTAAGGTATCCTTTCCATGGAACGAAATCACCTGCCCATGATATTTGGTGCTGCCAATATACATTCCTTCGTCTCCATTGTTTTCAAATAAATTGTGATGTATAAAAACATTTTCTAAGAGGAAACTGTCACGCACGGTTGAAAAGGACGTGTCCGGGTCTGATTTAATATATAGGCCACCAATCAAGGTATTTGCAAAACGAATATGATCGACTTCACAGAAACTTGATTTGCATCCAATTCCCATTCCTGCGCCATTGCTAACCTTTTGAATATCAATACCATAATCTATTGAAGAAATACCGGTTCCTGTTATTTTGAAATGTGTGCAATTGGTAAAACTTATTCCAAAATAATGATTTGTGTTGATGCTCACTACGCCATTGTGGTTTATAAAAACAATCGCTGAATCTGCTGATCCGTGAATATTTTCCACAAGAAGATAGTCTCTCTTGCCTGCCATTAAATAAACCGTATCGCCGGGTTTTGCAAAAATATTGTTTCCTCCCTTTAAATAGAAAACAGTGGAATCGATATAATGCTGAGTTTTAGCATTAAAAACAGAGAGGCAGAGGATAAGTAAAATAAGTAAAAAACGAAGTGGTTTCGTTGACATGAGGTTAAATTAAAATTGCCACAAAAATAGTTTTCAATGGACCAGATTGTCAAGTTAATCTTTCTTCGCACTTGCCAAAGCGCAAATATTTATAATTGTCTCAACCGATTTTTGGAGATATTCCAAAACCAAAAATTCATAGGGTCCATGGAAATTGTAGCCTCCGGTAAAAATATTAGGACAGGGGAGGCCCATATAGCTCAATCTTGCTCCATCGGTGCCGCCTCTGATGGGTCGGATTAGCGGTTTTACACCTGCTTTTTCCATTGCCTTTTTAGCCAAATCAACGATATGAATAACCGGTTCAATCTTTTCTTTCATGTTGAAATATTGATCTTTAACTTCAACATTCACCGTGTTTTCTCCGTACTTTTCGTTTAAAAATCGTTCAATCTCCAGAAATCTGTTCTTTCTTTGAGCGAATATTTTCGAGTCGTGGTCGCGAATGATAAACTCTAAATTAGCATTTGAAACATCACCGGCAATGGAAGTAAGATGATAAAACCCTTCATAATCTACTGTTGTTGAAGGAGTTTCATTGCTTGGTAATATTTGGATAAATTCAGATGCGATAAGAGAAGCGTTAACCATTTTGTTAAACGCATATCCCGGATGCACCGATTTTCCTGAAATGTGCACTTTTGCATAAGCCGCATTAAAATTTTCAAATTCCAACTCACCAATTGCCCCGCCATCAATGGTATAAGCCCAATCAGCACCGAAAGAATCCACATCGAAGAAGTCGGCTCCGCGTCCTATTTCTTCGTCCGGCGTAAATCCTATCCGAATAGCCCCATGAGGAATTTCGGGATGATGGACTAAAAACTCCATCGCGCTTACAATTGCCGTAATTCCGGCTTTGTCGTCTGCCCCAAGTAAACTATTGCCATTGGTGGTTACTAAAGTCCTGCCTTTGAGAGAATTAAGCTCCGGAAAAATGTCAGGACTGAGAAATAATGTTCCATCGGTTCCAAGTGAAATTTTCTCGCCATTATAGTTGTTAATAATTTGAGCATTAACATCTTTAGCCGAAAAATCGGGGCTGGTATCCAAATGACTGATGAAGCCAATCACCGGTGTTGAATGGACTATATTGGATGGCAGAAGCGCTGTAAGGTATCCTTTCTCAGAGATTTGGACATCCTGTAAACCAATAGATTGTAACTCTTGACTCAAAAATTCAGCAAATTTGCTCTGTCCCTCCGATGAAGGAGATTGAACGCAATTTGGATTTGAGGTAGTCTCAAATTGGACATATTGTAAAAAACGGTTTAAGAGATTGTTCATGCGACGAATTTTCTATATATTTATAACGAAGCCAACGTGAAAACCCGTACCGCCAAAATTGGATTTTACGGATAAAACTGAGCCATTTCCCTCTCCCTCCAACATAATTTTTGAGGGTAAATAAGAATAATCAAAACCGGTTTTTAAGGAAAATGTCTCATTAAAGTTTATTTTTCCTCCAACATCGAAATAGGTGCCTATGGTGAAGGTTTTTATGGAATTATAGATTGGCGGATATTCAGGGTTAAAAGTGGAGATTTTATAGTAGGGTATAAAATCTAAACCTACACTATAGTAGAGGCTTAGCTTATTTTCGGGACAAATATTTCCAATAAAACCTATTTTTAAATGGAAGATTTTAGCTTCGTTTTTATATGGAAAAACTTTATACTTATAGGTGGCCATTTGATTCAATAAGTGTTGATAAGATAATCCAAAATTCAATCCCGCAGACTTAGTAATCATCAAACTGAAATCTAACTCAGGCATTATTGTCGAGCCAAAACCGCTAAATTTTACATGCCCTGTATCTTGAACAAAGTAATAGTTGTTCATCGACAGAATTTCGTAATGTATATTTGAAGATCGAAAATACTGATCGGTTGGCGACCAAAATCCTAAACGAGCCTCAATATTAAAACGTCTAAAATCCTTGTCCTGAGCTTCGGCAGAAATAATCGAAAGGAAAATAAATAGAATGGTGATGGGGTTTTTCATCGATTAAGGTTTTAGTTCTGATTTGAATTAAGCAAAGATAAACAAAAAGAAATATGGTATAATAGGTTTTTACCTATAAAAGCCGCACTCAAGCAAGCTTGGATATTTTCTGTTTGAATTTGAT
>JAFGWF010000157.1 GCA_016937295.1 Bacteroidales bacterium | reverse complement strand
CTGCGCATCGACGAAGATGGCGATTATGTTTTTAAAACCATGCCTTGCCCGTTTTTAGCTCCCGACAACTATTGCCTGATTTATGACTTTCGCCCAAAAGCCTGCCGCGAATACCCTCATACCGACCGTACTAAATTCCTGCAAATCGCCAACCTCACCATCACTAACTCAGCAACTTGCCCCGCAGTTTATGAGATTTTGGAGCGGTTGAGGTCGTTGAAATAGAGAACTAATAAAACCAATAAGAATGGAGTGGAAATATGCTTTGATTTTTTATACGTTCACCATTTTATTGTGCTTTTTTATACATTTTACGCGGTCATTTATTGATTAAGAATTTGTTATTCGATGTTTAAAAAATATGTTTTTCTAGGATTGGGTATATAGCATTATTTTATACTTTTACCCTGTTTTTCGATAGGTTTAGGTTGGATAAATGCGATAGACTTGATTTTGTAATTTTCTTGAATAATAAAAATATCACGTTTTAACCAATTGTTTTTCAGTATAATAGATCCTGTTACTATAGGGTTAATACCACATTAGACATATTAGAATGAACAGAAATTAAAAGGTTAACAGGATTAACCAAAAATTTATACAAATTTTATTTTTAGATGAGAGAAATAAATAACATAGAGAGAAAGCAGCGGATTCTTGACTACGCGAAGCAAATTGTTAAGTCGGAGTTTTTCGGAATCGATCAGGTTATTGAACAAATATTTGATGCGTATTCTAATTGGTATTTGTTTAATGATTTTCAGGATTTTCCAACAGTTATAAATCTTTGGGGAATGACAGGAGTAGGGAAAACTTCGGTTGTTAAGCGCATTGTGCAGTTAACAGGTATGGAAAAGCAATTTAAAGTTTTTGAAAGCAAGGAAAAATTTCGTTATTCAAATAGTATCTATAATGAGGATGGTGACAGGTTTGTAGAAACTGAATTGCCTTATGTTTTTCTATTTGATGAATTTCAAAAATGGCGCACTAAGGATGAAAAAGGGATTGAGGATAACAATGATGAAGGCACAAATTCAACATTTTGGTCGCTTATTGATACCGGAGAAATTTATCTGGGGATTCAAGCTTATCGAATCTTTACTTTAAAGACTCTTATTGTTGAGCTGGAATATTTAGTAAGTAACGGAGTGAGGGTTAAAAACGGCATTGTGGTCGAACAAGTAGAGCTTTTTAGAGAGAAAATGATACGGTATTATCAAAACGAAAGACCACCACGTTTTATTCCTGAGAATGAGGTGCTTGATCTCGTAGAATTGTACAAGGACGTTATAAAAAACCCTATTTTGATGGTTGATATGTTGATGTCGATGAATGAAAGGGAAACGTTACAATTCCTTCATAAAATTATTACATATTCCCGAAAACCTAAAAGGATTGATCTAAGCAAAAGTGTATTTTTTATCGTAGGAAATATCGATGAAGCATATCAAATCAACAAAGATTTAAACCCGGATATGAGTGCGGATGAATTTTTCGATTATACCCAGCGGATTACTATTTACAACATAAAAAAGGCTTTGTTGGATAGATTCAGAAGTGAGCAGATTTCCAGAATGGGAAACATTATCATTAACTATCCTTCATTGAATTCGGCGGCTTATAAATCCATCATTAACAAAGAGTTAAACCTTCTCTCCGAAAAGGTGGCCAAAAAACTGAAAGTCAATTTGGTCTATTCGCAAAAATTTAAGGAATTGATTTATCTTGAGGGTGTTTTTCCTACACAAGGGGCAAGACCTGTCCTTTCTACTATTAATTATTTGGCTAAGAGTAACTTAAACAAAATTATCAGCAAAGTATTAAGAAGTAAAACTCATATTACAAAAATCGTGGTTGATTATGAAAATGAGAATTTAATAGTGAATTACTTTAGTGGTGAAACTTCAATTATGATTGAAAATCAAAGTGTTGATTTAAAAGTGGAAAATGTGAGAAGACCGGCACGAGATGATATGCAAGCTATAGTGGCCGTTCACGAAAGTGGACATGCTGTTTTAGCCGGCGTCCTACTGAGAATCTTACCAAATTTCATTGTGTCAACACCGGCAGCAAATGATATTCAAGGATTTACAAACTATAATCAAATTCTTCCCTACACTTCAAAACTACTTTTTCATGCTCGTACTGCGGTCTTTTTAGGTGGACTGATGGCAGAGCGGTTGGTTTTTGGCGATAATTATATCACAGACGGATCGGAATCTGATATTCTTAAAGCAACTAATTTCGTTTCTGATTTGGTCAAGCAAAGTGGATTTCATACCTCCCCAATTGCCATACAAGTAGAAGATCACCGCGTAAATGATTTCTATTTTGATGAATCCGGTGAGATGAATCGTACTATTCGCGAAATAATAGATAAAGCTGCACAATTGGCAATGAACACACTGTCAGATAATTATGAGTTGCTCCTTCGAATGGCTGATTTGTTAAGCGAAAAAAGTAGAGTGGATAAAAACGAATTACGGCAATTGTTTGAGAATTATTACAAAAATTATCGTCCGGACTTTTTTATCGAAAATCCTTCAAATTTGTATTATCGTTTCGCTTTGAAAGAAAAAATTTTAGACTTAGAGTCGAATGGTCAAAGGGAAAAACTATCTTTGGATGACTTTGAAAAATCATTTGGTGATAGTGGTTTTTGATTCATTGATTAAACCTATTTAAGTATTTCAGCCACCTTCTTTTCCATAAATGAAAATTTGAAATATTTACCAATTTATTAAAATGTCTCGTTTTAAGCAGTTTAGTGTTTCTTTTTGATAAAAAGCATTCTGCGCGTTATTTTCTATTATCCTTGTGGCTATCTTAAAAATGGGAATGTTTTACTAACTTTTCTCGATATTGAATACTGGATTTTATTGTTTTAGAGGTAATTGCGTCAGCATGTTTTCGCATTAATTTAATCCATAATTTGGGTTTTTTTATATAAATACCATATACAAACCGAATAATTATTCATTAATCGCTATATTTGCTTTATGTTGTTGTAAATCAGTATTATGAGTTAACTTTTTATGGGATAGTTATACCCCATATACCTGTTGTATATAAAATGTATAGGTATCTATTCTCCTTATTATTACTACTTTTATGCCGACCAACAAACCCAAATTTTAGTTGTAACTAAAACACATATTATGAAGAACTATTTACGATATTTACTTTTACTAACCATTTTCGGATTCTCCGCAGGTTTATTCGCCCAAGGAAATCATGTTTCGATGGATAAATCGACCGATGGTTTTAAACTTATGGTTGATGGTAAACCAATGATTATCAATGGTGTAAATTGGGATTATTTTCCCATTGGAACCAATTATTCGTTTAGTCTTTGGGAACAGTCCGACGAGTTTATAAAAAAAGCATTAGACGAAGAGATGCCTTTACTAAAGCACATGGGAGTAAATACGATTCGTGTATATACCGGAATTCAAACCAAATGGATTGAATATATATACACAAATTATGGCATTTACACCATGCTCAACCATAGTTTTGGCAGATATGGCCTTACTCTCGATGGCGCTTGGCATCCAAATACCGAATATAGCGACCCGAGGGTTAAGGAGTTGCTGCTTAAAGAGGTCAATGAGCTTGCGACTAACTATCAGAATACCAAAGGGTTGTTGTTAGTCCTTTTGGGAAATGAAAACAACTATGGTCTATTTTGGGAAGGCGCCGAAACTGAAGACATTCCAATTGAAGATAGAAAGTCAACTAAAAGAGCTGAGGATTTATACAAGCTTTTTAATGACGCTTCTAAGTCGTTTAAAAGCATCGATAAACAGCATCCTATTGCGATTTGCAATGGCGATTTGCTTTTTTTAGATATTATTGCAAAGGAGTGTAAAGACGTTGATATTCTGGGGATTAATGTTTATCGCGGAAAATCCTTTACCGATATGTTCGACAGGGTCAAAAAGGAATATGGAAAACCTGTTTTACTTTCGGAGTTTGGCTCGGACGCATTCAATGCTCTGACGAATGCAGAAGACCAAAAAGCCCAAGCTTTAATGGACTTAGAAAATTGGCGTGAGATTTATGCCAATGCCGCAGGGATGGGAAAAGCCGGAAATTCGCTTGGCGGATTCACTTTTCAATTTAGCGATGGCTGGTGGAAATATGGCCAAACCAGTGACTTAGATGTTCACGACTCTCATGCTTCATGGTCGAATGGAGGTTATTCGTTCGACTACAAAAAAGGCCAAAACAATATGAATGAGGAATGGTTTGGAATCTGTGCCAAGGGTCCGACCACCGAAGAAGGGCATTATACCTTATATCCTCGCGCAGCTTATTACGCTCTGAAACAGGCTCATGAGTTCAATCCTTTTGCTGCCGGAGTAAATAGCGCAACTTTGGAAAATCATTT
>JAFGWF010000156.1 GCA_016937295.1 Bacteroidales bacterium | reverse complement strand
TACCGGATGCGGTTCAAATCAAAGTTAACCCAAATGAAAATAAATTGGCTTATGAACTGAGGGATGATAAAATGTTTGTGGAAGTGATTCTGAATGGAAATACTTATGAAGCCGAGTTTAATGAGGCTACTGACGAATTGAAACTTTCCCTTGAAGTGGTTATGGGACTTATTGGTCAGCATAAACTCACCAAGAAAGATTTCTATGAAGCGGATTCTGCTTTCACTGAGGACGGTACGGTAAAAGATGGTATGAAGTTCTTTATCAATAGTTTAATGGTTGGAACAAAGCGGATTTATGATATAGAAGCCATTTGTGTTCATGGACAGACATCGGCTATTATTTTTGGAGATGCCATCATGACCGACATGTATCAATATAGAATCGACAAAGAAGCAAAAGAATTTATTTTTGAGTAGCTTCATTTTTAAGAAGATAGCACTCCGGTTGACCTGAGTGCTATTTTTTTTTGGCCAATATAAAACGTACCTCTATTTAAATTAATTTTGCATCATAAATTTCTATGCCGTGATAAGTTCGAGATATAATTCCAGAGGAGTGTCTGCCTCGAAGGAAGATGTGCATGAAGCCATTAAAAATGTGGACAAAGGATTGTTTCCTAAAGCTTTCTGTAAGATAATCCCCGATATACTCGCAGGAGATGGGGATTATTGTACTCTAATGCACGCAGATGGCGCTGGTACGAAGTCCTCGTTGGCTTATATGTATTGGAAAGAAACGGGAGATTTAAGTGTTTGGAAAGATATCGCCGTTGATGCAATTGTGATGAATCTTGATGATTTGCTTTGCGTTGGCGTTACAAATAATATTCTGATTTCAAGTACTATAGGTAGAAATAAAAATTTAATTTCGGGCGAAGTTATAAAAGCCATCATCGAAGGTACGGAAGAATTTCTTGCTGAAATGCAAAGTTTAGGTGTAGGCATTTTTTCCACCGGAGGTGAAACGGCTGATGTGGGTGATTTAGTCCGAACAATCATCGTTGATAGCACAGTTACAGCTCGCATGAAGCGGTCGGAAGTTATTGATAATGCAAATATTCAAGCCGGAGATGTGATTGTGGGTTTATCCAGTTTTGGCCAAGCAACTTATGAAAAGCGATATAATGGAGGTATGGGGAGCAATGGATTAACCTCTGCCCGTCATGATGTTTTTAATAAAACATTAGCACAGAAATATCCCGAGTCGTTCGATTCTTCCATTGATGCTGCTTTTGTTTATTCCGGAACAAAAAACCTGACTGATTTATCGGAGATTGAAGGAATCGACATTGGCAAATTAGTACTTTCGCCTACGCGAACGTATGCTCCTGTGGTAGCCGAAATCTTAAAGGAGTATCGGTCAAAGATTCATGGGATGATTCATTGTAGTGGGGGTGCGCAAACAAAAATTTTACATTTTGTTGATAATTTGCATATTATAAAAGATAATCTTTTTCCAACTCCACCACTATTTCGATTGATTCAACAAGAATCCGGTACAGAATGGCGCGAAATGTACCAGGTTTTCAATATGGGGCATCGAATGGAGTTTTATACCGATTTGCAAACTGCTGAAAACATCATTTCAATAGCTCAAAAATTTGCGATTGATGGAAGAATTGTAGGTAGGGTGGAGGACTCTTCCATTGGGAAAAGATTAGATATTATTAGTGATTACGGAAAATTTACTTATTAAATAATGATAGAAAAGTTAAAAGAGCTCCATAGAAAGTGGGAGGAAATTGGTGAACAAATGACAGATCCGGCAGTGATTGCCGATATGAAGCGCTTTGTGAAATTAAACAAGGATTATAGCGATCTCGAACCATTGGCCAAAGTGTATCTTGAGTATAAAAATGTTTTAGAGAACATCGATTCTACCAAGGATATTCTTCAAAATGAGAAGGATGAGGAGTTTAGGGAGATGGCAAAAATGGAGTTAGGCGAGCTTCAAAAACGCAGAGAGGAGCTCGATGAAGAAATAAAGTTTTTGCTCATTCCTAAGGATCCACAGGACACCAAAAATGCGGTTATGGAAATTCGTGCGGGCACAGGTGGCGATGAAGCAGGAATTTTTGCCGGCGACCTTTTTCGAATGTATTCTAAATATTGTGATTCGAGAAATTGGAAAATTGATATTGTTGATGTAACTGAAAGTAGCTCAGGTGGTTATAAGGAGGTTATTTTCAATGTTACCGGAAAAGATGTTTACGGACAATTGAAATACGAAAGTGGCGTGCATCGAGTTCAACGCGTGCCAAAAACCGAAACACAAGGCAGGGTGCATACTTCAGCAGCAACGGTTGCCGTGTTGCCTGAGGCCGAAGAGTTCGACATCGACTTGAGCCCAAATGATATTCGTAAGGATACCTATTGTTCTTCAGGTCCGGGTGGGCAGTCGGTGAATACAACCTATTCAGCTATCCGTTTAACGCATATTCCAACCGGAATTGTGGTTACATGTCAAGATGAAAAGTCGCAGTTGAAGAATCTGGATAAGGCTATGAAAGTATTAAGAACCAGACTTTATGAGCGGGAATATGCCAAATATATGGACGAGATAGCTTCCAAGCGAAAAACGATGGTTTCTACGGGTGACCGTTCGGCTAAGATTCGTACGTATAACTGGCCGCAGGGAAGGGTTACCGATCATCGAATTGGTTTGACTTTGTATAATTTGCCGGTTATTATTGATGGTGACATTCAACCGTTGATTGATGCACTTCAAATGGCCGAAAATGCGGAGAAATTGAAATCTGAAGTTGGTTAATTAAAAACAAAATATTATGAACAGGGAAGGTCTTTTTAATCTTATTAAACAAAAAAAATCCTACTTATGCGTTGGATTAGATTCGGATATCGACAAAATACCGGCTCATCTTAAAAGTGCTGATGATCCTGTTTTTGAATTCAATAAAGCGATAATTGATGCAACTTTGCCCTACACCGTAGCTTATAAACCTAATCTTGCTTTTTATGAATGTCGAGGGGTAGAAGGTTGGCAATCTTTGGAGAAAACTATTAAATACTTAAATCAATTTTCGGATCAGGTTTTTACAATTGCGGATGCCAAGCGTGGCGATATTGGCAATACATCAAAAATGTATGCAAAAGCTTTCTTTGAAAATATGAACTTTGACTCCATTACCGTTTCGCCGTATATGGGCTCGGATAGCATTGAGCCTTTTCTTGGTTTTCCAAACAAATGGGTTATTGTTTTGGCATTAACTTCCAATGTTGGAGCTCAGGATTTTCAATTAATCAAGCAGTCTTATGGCGACACTTTAGAAAATTTTGGTATTCGCTCCTTATTCCGCAAGAAATTATATGAAAAGGTCATTTCGGTGAGCAGTGGATGGGGAACAACGGATAATTTAATGTTTGTCGTTGGTGCCACGCAAAGTGAGTATATGACATCGGTTCGTATTTGGGCACCCGACCATTTTCTTTTAGTTCCGGGGGTAGGCGCGCAAGGTGGAAGTCTTGAAGAAGTGGCTCAATTTGGAATGAACGATCATTGCGGTTTATTGGTGAATTCCTCACGAGGGATAATCTTTGCCTCCAAATCCACTGATTTTGCCCAAGTTGCCGGTCAAAAAGCTATGGAACTTCAACAACAGATGGAAGCAACTCTGATAACAAAAGGATTGTTGTAATTCATTGATATTTTTGGTCTTTATGTGAAGATTGAAAATTCTCACAATGGAATGTTAATATTTTTATTCAATCTAAAATAGCCTAACTGTTTTAAAGCGTATTTTTGTGTATTAACCTTTAATACTTATCGTTATGAGAAAAATTGTCTTTATACTATTGGGTTTGTTCTTGATTTTTCAAGCTAATTCCCAAGATTTGAAATCTAAAAAAGGTCATGTTATTCTCCCTGAAGCGGGGGATTATGTTTTAGGTTTTGATGCTGTTCCTCTATTGGATTTTGCATTGAATGCAGTAAACATAATGAATAATACCGGCCAAACTGCACAACATCCCGGATTTGTTAACGGATTTTCCAATGTTATTGTAGGTAAATATTATGTTACTCCTACTTTAGCATATCGCGGTCGTTTAGGTATTAATACCCTAAATACATCGGTAAAATCTTATGGAGATGATCCCTTACAACCAACTAATCCAAAACCCGACAACATTTTACTAATGACCTCAAAGAATTCAGCCAATACTGTTTTCTTAGGAGGTGGCTTGGAGTATCGTCGTGGTCATAATCGCCTTCAGGGGTTTTATGGTGGTGAAGTAATGCTTGGTTTTTCTTCTTCAAAAACAAAGAATAATTTCGAGATTGAATATAATACTGAGGCCGAAACCGCAGGTTATGTTTCTAATGGTTCATCACGTGTTTTATTGAATAAATCAGGAACTTCCGTAATGTTTGGTGTTCGGGGATTTGTTGGGGTTGAGTATTTTGTATTGCCTAAGATTAGTTTAGCAGCCGAGTTTGGCTGGGGATTAGGTGTTGTAACTTCTCCACGTGGCAAGATTGAAACCGAGTATTGGTCTATTGAACCGGGTAGCAGCGCTACAAATCCTTATCAATATGTTGAGGAAGTAGAAGGAAATAGTTCCGGAATGTCCTTTGGCTTCGGTGTTGACGATGGTGTTGGTCAGGCGCTTGCAGCTTCTGCAGCCTTGACTGTTTTATTTCATTTCTAAGATTTAATAAGCACAATATTATAAAGAGGCTGTTCAATAAGGACAGCCTTTTTTACATAATAACGATTTTGTGTTTGATTGCGTAGGAGAGAAGACTTACCGTGCTTTTACATCCAGTTTTGCTCAGCATATTTGATTTGTGACCAATAACGGTTCGTTCGCTAACAAACAGTATATCAGCTATTTCCTTATTTGATAAACCTTCGGCAAGAAGTTGAAGAATTTCTTTTTCTCTTTTTGTAAATTTTATTTCAGTTTCTGTCTTTTCATCTTTAACAACTTGCTTGGTAAAAAATCGAAATAGTTCTTCAGAGTAATAATTCCCTCCGCCATTCACCGTCATTAAAGCGTTACCCAGAGCATCTTTTTTAATGTTTTTTATCAAAAACCCTTTTGCACCTTCATCCAACATGCTTTGAATATATTGATCTTCAGCAAACATCGTAAGAGCAATTATCTTAAGACGCGGAAATTCGATTAGAGCTTGACGAGTAGCTTCAATTCCATTGAGAATGGGCATTTCAACATCCATCAGCACAATATCTGCCGGTGTTTTGCGAATCAACTGCAAAAACTCTTCACCGTTTGATGCTTCCCCAACCACCATGGCAAAGTCAATCTTTCCAATGACCATTTTAAGTCCATTTCGAAAAATTTCATGGTCGTCAACCACTATTACTCGTATCGTATTCATTTAAACGCTATTTATTGGCTTTACCATTTATGGGGCAAATATAGAAATTCAATGAATAGGAATTTAACTTACATGAATGATAATAGTCAAAAAAAAACGCCCTAAATTTGTTAGGACGTTTTTAAGAGAAAAAATTATATCTATTTGATTCTCATTTTATAAAATGAGCGATACACAAAATACAAGGCAACGGCAAGGAATGCGTATCCAACATAATGGGCAATGTCGCGGAAATGAACCGAAATGGCAATTTCCATGGCAAGCAAACCAAACAAAGTTGTGAATTTAATAATTGGATTGAGAGCAACTGATGAAGTGTCTTTGAAAGGGTCTCCAACAGTATCCCCTACAACAGAAGCTGCGTGCAGGTCGGTGCCTTTTTCTTTCATATCCACTTCGATTACTTTTTTCGCATTATCCCAAGCGCCACCGGCATTTGCCATGAAAATGGCTTGAAAAAGCCCAAAGAATGCTATTGAAATTAAATAACTTACAAAAAGTGAAACCGGAGCAGCAAAACTTAATTTGTCGGCATCACTCATGGTATCTTCAAAGCCTGCAGGTGCCGAAATAAACGCAAATGCTAAAGCGAAAGAGAAAATCGCCACGAAAATATTCATCATTCCTTTTTGGGCATAAACAGTACAAATCTGAACTACTTCACGCGACTTTTGTACATCGGCTTTTTTAGGTGCGTTGGGGTCGAGGTTGATGTTTGCTTTGATATAGGAAACAGCGCGACTTGCACCGGTAGTAACTGCTTGAATGGATGCTCCGCTAAACCAGTATATTACAGCACCGCCGAGTAGGAAACCAAAAATGGAGTAGGGGTTGAGCAGATTTAAAACAAGCTCAGGCTCAATGCCTAATGTGTGTTGAATCACAAGAATCAAGGAGAAAATCATTGTGGTTGCACCAACAACGGCGGTTCCAATAAGTACAGGTTTGGCGGTTGCTTTAAAGGTATTTCCGGCACCATCGTTAGCTTCGAGATAGTGTTTCGATTTTTCAAAATCAGGTTTAAAACCAAAATCTTTCTCTATTTCCTTGTCGATATTCGGAATTTCTTCGATAAGCGAAAGTTCGTAAATCGACTGGGCGTTGTCCGTTACCGGGCCGTAGCTGTCCACGGCAATAGTTACCGGTCCCATTCCTAACATTCCAAAGGCAACTAAACCAAATGCAAAGATGGAAGGATAAATCATTAAGTCGCTTAAGCCAAAAGTGCTTGCAAAATAAGCAATTGACATAAGTAAGAAGAACACCATTCCTTGCCAGAAAGCGCTGAAATTACCTGCAACCAAACCGGATAAAATATTCAATGAAGCTCCACCTTGTTTAGATGCTTCCACAACCTCGTTTACGTGGGTGGATTTTGGACTGGTGAACAATTTGGTGAATTCGGGAATCAAAGCGGCACCAAGAGTTCCGGCACTGATAATAGTTGAAAGTGTAATCCATAGGTTATTTGGTAAATCGCCGATAGTCAAATAGCTTACGATATAGGTTACGATGATTGACATGATGGATGTAATCCAAACCAACCATGTTAAAGGTTGTTCAAAATCGAGGTCGTCAACTTTTGAGTATTTAGCTTTGCTGATAGCACCGTTAATCCAAAATGAAACTACGGAAGTTACAATCATCAAGATACGCATTACGAAAATCCAAACTAAAAGCTGGGTTTGAAGACTAACATCTGTGATGGCAAGCAAGATAAATGAAATCAAAGCTACACCGGTTACGCCATAAGTTTCAAAACCATCGGCAGTCGGGCCAACACTATCGCCGGCATTATCTCCAACGCAGTCGGCTATTGTACCTGGGTTTCGTGGGTCATCTTCCCCAATCTTGAAGATTACCTTCATCAAGTCGGAACCAATGTCGGCAATTTTTGTGAAAATACCACCGGCAATACGAAGGACAGATGCACCGAGGGATTCACCAATGGCAAAACCAATGAAACTTGCTCCGGCATAATGACTTGGAACAAACATCAGGATAATGAGCATCATAATAAGCTCAATGGAAATGAGTACAACTCCAATGCTCATCCCTGCATTCAGAGGAATATTTAATAATTTGATTGGATTTCTTTCGAGGGAAGAAAAAGCCATGCGCGAGTTGGCCAAGGTGTTCATTCTGATGCCAAACCATGCAACAGAGTACGAGCCTAAAATTCCAATAACGGTCCATCCTAAAATGATGGAAACGCCTCCAAAACCAAAATTGGCATCAGAAAGATAGCCAAAATAAAACGCAACAGCAGCACCTATGAAAATGAATAGTATGGCCAAAAATTTACCTTGTTGAATAAGATAGGTTTTTCCGGTTTCATAAATTACTTGAGCAACATCGAGCATCGACTGGTGTGCGCGAAGCTTTTTCACTTTTATAAATTGCAATAAGCCGAAAGCTAATCCTAAGATCGTAATAAGGAATCCCCAATACAAAATGCTCTCACTTTTAATAGCCTCAGGCACTATTAAATCAGCTTCGCTTGCAAAAGTTTGCATAGGGACGGCTAACGAAAGCAGCATAGTCCCTAAAAGAGTTCTAATCTTCATACGTGTTAAATTTTAATGTTTATGATAAGTTTGTTTAGAGTTTCAACGGATTGTAGTACGTTACTCAATACATCTGCACAAAAATATAAAAAAATTGCATTTATCTGCATATATGTATATTTATCCAAAAATTGCAATTAAAACTCTATAATTAATTGATTGTCAATGATAAATGTTGTTGATTTTTGTCAATTAATTTACGATTTAATTGGTGTGGTAATATTTGTTTTATGGAAGTGCTGTTAAAAATGGTACTCCTTAGCGGCAAAAAGTGATTTTTATTACTTTTAATAAGGGCTTATTGCGTTGCATTAGGAATTTGATTTGGAGGTTATTTCTTTGTTTGCTGATTAAATCTATTGATATAATCGGTTAAGTCTTCGTCATTCTTAAGTTCCAATTTTTTCTTCAAGCGATACCGAATCATGTGCACCGATTTCACGTTGATATTATTCATTATAGCAATCTCTTTTAGTCCCATATTCAGTTTGATGTATGCGCAATGTTTTATGTCGTTAGAATTTAGGTTTTTATGTGCTTTTTGTAAACCATCCAAAAAATCAGGATGTACACTATTGAAATGTTTCACAAAGGAATCCCAGTTGTGGTCTAAATAGTTATCTGCCTTAAACTTGCTGTTGATATTATTTAAAAAGTCTCTAACCGGCTCTTCTTTAGATGTGTTTTTAATGTTTTTCAGGGTGGATTCCACATCGGAGATTAGTTGTTTTTTCTGGGCTAAATTCATTGCCAAAGTAGTCAATTCTCTATTTAATTGTTCTATTTGCGATTCCATTTTATTTTTTTCGCTTTCCTGCAACTTTAGTTTCAGCTTGAAACTTCGATACGACTGAAAAAATAAAAATAGTAGCATCAGGATGGTGATTGCCGAAAAGATAAGAATCAAATTTCGGAGCAAAGCTTGTTGTTTTAAAATCTGTAATTCTTGCTCGGTTTGTTTTTGTAGATTCTGAAAATGAAGACTTTGTATTTGTTTTTGTTTATCTAAATTTAGTAAACTATCCTTTGTTTGTTCGTAAAGTTTATAATAATGCAGGGCTTTTTGGCTTCGGCCTGTTTCCTCATACAAAATGCTAAGTCGTTCATATATGCTTTTTGCAATGCTTAAGTATCCTTGTTGCTTGATGATGGTGTCGGCTTTTGCAAAATAAAATTCTGCCTTTGGATAATCTTTGAGTTGAAGGTAGGAGTTGCCAAGATTGCTATAAATGGTTGCTACAGCTTTAGAATTTGTTTTCACATAAGCTATATCGTAAGATTTTTGTAAAAGTTCGATTGCCAATTCATATTTTCCTTGTGCCGTTCGTGTATGTGCTAAATTATTATACGCTCCTCCAATTAGAAAGCTGTCTTTCAGTTCGATGCCTGACTGAAGCACTTCGGTAAAAATGCTTACAGCACTGTCAAGATTGCCGGATCGAAGCATTATAATGCCCATTAAGTTTTGAATTTTTGGAATGTCATATCTAAAATTTCCCTTGATAGCGTGCTCTAATGCGTTGTTTGCGTATTGCTTTGCATGTTTCCAATCTTTAGTCTGGATATAAATACCTGCTAAACCGGCACTGCTATAAATCAATAGTTCCTCATCTTTAGCTTCCACGCTCAGATTATAAGATTCAAAATAGTGTTCCTGTGATTTGGTGAAATTATCGTAGTGAAAAAATAGGTCGCCAAGCTGATAGTTTGCTGATTTTAAAACTTCCAAATTATTGGTTGATTTTGCTTCTAAAAGGGCTCTGTTCAGGTAATTAAAACTCAATTCGATGGAATCAATTTTTCTATATTCAAAGCCAATATTTAACAATAAGTCAGGCCTTTTTTCACCGTCAGCACTTTCCAATTCTCGCTTAAGGCTATCCCTTTTGTTGGATATATCATGTTGATTTACAGCATGTAAAAGCTGAAAGTTGCATAAAGTCCAAAAGATAAGAGTTGTAATTGCTATCTTATTCATGTAAGATTTTCTTAGTTAACAGCACAAAATTAAACTTATATACCTTTTATGGGTAAGTTCTTTCTTGCGCTATTTGTATTTGTTAACGAACTATCATTCTGCGACTTAGTATCTGGTTGTTGTATTCCATTTTGTAGATATAGACCCCTGCGTTTAGCGTTAAATTTGATATTTTTATAACGCTTTTTCCCGCAGGTTTCTTATCTTCAGTTTGGTATAAAACTCTTCCAAACAAATCGAGTATCGTAAATTTACAAATTCCTGGTACCGGAATTTCATACGGAATTTGTGTTTCTAACTTAAATGGATTTGGAATGTTTTGTTCTAAAAACCAGTTATTTACGTTGCTGTTGTTGATGGAACTATATACAATACTTGCGCACATTGTATCGTTTTTGTGATTTTGGTCGCTATTGAAAACTACGTATCCGCAAATCTGATTATTCCCAAAGGCCAGTGGAAAATTGGAGAAAATTTGGATATGTGCCGTGTCGTTTGATTGTAAATTTCCTTGCCATGTTTTAGTTACAATTTGGTTTTGGTTTATAAAGAAATGATAATCAAATTGTTGTACGTTTTGCGTTCCAAGATTTGTAATGATGGAGTGATATAATTTGGGTGAAAAATGCGTTGAATCCATATTAATTTGAGTAACTCCAATATCGAAATCGAATGGTTTGATGTTTATTTTTTTCGAAATGGAATCGTTGAACTGATATATGTCTCCCGCAGTCGATAGATCCACAAAGAGGGTGTGATTTATGGCTGGGGTTTTATATGGAGTTGTAAATGTGTAAGTTGTTGTGTCGCCGGGATTTAATTGACCTATCCAGACTTCCATAATTGGGTTTTGTGCTGTTGGATAGATGCTGATTTGTACACTATCCAACGGTTGTGTTCCATTATTTCTGAATTGAATTTTCGGGAAGATATCCATTCCGGCTAATGCGCTATCGGATGGGTGAAGGATGGATACTATTTCAGCATCTTTTGCTAATTGCTTAATCGTAATCTCAAAATTGTCAATCGCCCAGCCGTCAAATGGATTATAAACCGTGTTTGATCTAAGCACAAAGCGGAATTGGGTTACAGCGGCTAAATTGTTGATTCCGTTTAGATTATAAGCCGAACGCACCCAACCTTGACTATTTCCTGTCCATCCGGGTTCGGTGAAGAAGGTGTTGTACCAGTTAGTGCCTTTTGGGTCGTTGAGTGTGCCCAATGTTATCCAAATTCCGAATGAACTAAAGTATTCTATGGCACAAATATCACCATAAGTTTCAGTGTGGAATTGATGCCAAAATATAAGAGAATCAAGGGGATACTGTGCTGTAATAAATTTTGGGGAATAAAGAAAGTAGGTTTCATTATTTGCATAATTGGTATCCAAAAGGGTCATCCATGCGTTTGTTGGGCTATAAGCTGTATTTATGACGTTTCCTGACGGAATTCCTCTTTCCCAAGCTAATTTCACTGAATCGGGATGCCATAGGTCGGCTCCTTCAAAGTTGTCAAAAAATGGTGGTTGGATTTCAGGCACAAAATAAAAATTCATACATTTTTCGTCATTTGTAGCATTTAAATCGCCTTGCAAAGAGGTTTTAATGCACAACTTGTTATTTCCGTCAAATGCCGTAAAGCTCTGAAATGTAAAATGAACAGTATCGCCCGGAGGTAAAATCCCAATCCAAAGTTCCGAATT
>JAFGWF010000155.1 GCA_016937295.1 Bacteroidales bacterium | reverse complement strand
ATTGGAGAAATAGGTTTATTGATATTTATCTTGTACTATCATCGTTTCAAAATTAAAAATCTTAAAAATAATTAGGCAATAGCTATTGAATCTTTCCGGACAACCGGAAATTTTATGGGGTAATTTTTCTGATGCATTAAAGATAAAGCTCAGATGCTTCTTTTCTTTCGCAACCGGAAACTTAAAGCCATAAGAAGCAGCAATGCACTCAAAAACTTTGACAGTCTTGCGATATAATCGCCATAAACAACGTAGAAAGTCTTTGATTCATTGAGGTTTACAGTTGCACGGCACACATCCGGCCTCCAATATTCGGTTGCCTGTTGATCATCGCCTCTTTGATTGAAAAACCCTGAAATTCCGGTATTAGCCGATCGAGCCACATCGCGTCTGGTTTCGATAGCCCGAAGTCGCGCATACTCATAATGTTGCCTATGTCCGGGTGTATTTCCCCACCAGCCGTCATTGGTGATGATGCCCAACAAGTTAGCTCCATTGCGCACATATCCTGTTACAAATTCACCATAAATAGATTCATAGCAGATGATTGGACCGAGTTTCACATTGTCAAACTGAAAAACAGCGCGGTCGCTACTTGTCCCTAAACTGCCGGTTGCCCCACCAAGGTCAATGGCCAAGTTTTCAAGTGGTTTAAGCAGACGAGGAAAAGGCATCCGTTCTACACCGGGAACCAACTTTGCCTTATGATAAAACTCCCATTTCCCTGAAGCATCCATAAAAGCGGCGGTGTTATAGTTCGCATAGAAACCTTCGCCGGAATTTAGTGGCTTTGCGGCAACATCAAGTTGAGCATCTTTAGGGAAAAGAGCACGAGTACTCAAGCCCATCACAATGGAAGTTTGAAACTGATGAACAAAATGCTGCATAGAATCATAAACTGCGGTCAATGGAAAATCGGCTTCCCACATCGTATATGCTATGCTTGACTCCGGAAACAAAACCATATCCACCTGACTATCTGTTTTTTGACGTGCCAAAGAAAGCATATTGTTAAGTAATTGAGGAATCGGAATTGTGTATTCTTCATTATAAGGATCAATGTCAGGTTGGACCACAACAATCTCAGCAGTTTTGCCTTGCGGTTGATATTTAGTATAAGAAACAAGCGATATGATTAAAGGAATGAAAATCAACAAAATAAACGGAATAAACCGATATAAGGAAGCTTTAAGATTATGGTCATAAATCCATTTTCTTAGAGCATGCCAGCCAAGAATGTTTACGGCCAAAATCCATACTGCACCTCCGAAACTTCCGGTGTATTCATACCACTGAATCCATTGATAATCAGACGCAAAAACATTTCCAAGATTCAACCACGACCATGTTAAGTCCCAATCTTGATGCAGGTATTCAAAACTGATCCAAACGGCAGGTAGAGCGAAATACCCAAACCCTTTGAAGAACACATTTCGTCTCACAAAATGCCAAATACCAAAGGTAAGACTCATAAAAAAACTATTGAGCAAAAAAGCCATAATAGAGCCGATATCGGTAGAATTATAAATCCAAAAAGTGGTAAGAACATTCCAAATTAAAAACCCGGGAAAGGCAAAAAGTACGATAGCGTTTCTGCCAAATTGCGATGGGTTTCGGAAAATATAATCTTGCAACCAAAGCATTGGAATCCAAGCCATAAAAGATAAAAAACTCCAACCTCGTTCGGGCCAAGCCGCTGACATTAGCAACCCAAAACCGATTGATAATAAAAAAAGTTGATATTTTCGAAGTGCAACCATAACTGAAAAATTTGACCAAAACTAAGACATTTTTACTTTTCTCTGGCAACAAGAAGCGTAAGTAAAAAAAATTAATCTTCTGTTAAGCTTATAAAACATCTCCAAATATAAGATGCTAACAGTCTGCATTTAAAGAACATAATCGACATCGATACCCATTAGAAAAGCAAAAAGACAGGTTACTTATTTTTAACAATTCTAAATTGAAATTAGATTAGCATAATTTTAACTTTGCACCTCAATTTTAAAATCAATAAACTTGACACCCATTAGCAGATTTTGGAATCTACTTAAACTCTATAAAACTGATCTAAGGCAAATATATATTTATGCCATTTTGAGCGGGTTAGTTAATTTGTCATTGCCAATTGGCATTCAAGCGATTATAAACTTCATCCAGATGGGTGAAATGAGTACATCTTGGATTTTATTAGTCATTTTTGTCCTTATCGGTATAGGAGCAACCGGCATTTTTCAAGTGCTACAATTGAAGCGGGTTGAAAATATTCAACAAGATTTATTTGCCAGGTCGGCGGTAGAATTTGCATACAGGCTACCAAAAATTTCAGCCATAAATACCGAGAAACAACCAATGACCGACCTTTCAAATCGCTTTTTTGACACCTTAACCATCCAAAAAGGATTGCCGAAAATTTTAATCGATTTTTCTCTTTCGGCCTTTCAAATAGTTTTCGGATTAATTCTCTTGGCAATTTACAGCCCATATTTCATTTTATATGGAATTGCTTTGGTAATCATTTTATTGATAATAGGTCGAATTATCGGCCCTATTGGACTGAAAACCAGTTTAGAAGAAAGTAAATACAAGTACAAAATTGCATTTTGGCTGGATGAAGTTGCCCGTTTAAACCTAAGCTTCAAAACTTTCAGAAAGAACAATTTTCACATCAAGAAAACGGATCAATTGACAAGTTCATATTTATTCGCCCGATTAAAGCATTTTAAGGTTTTAATAAAGCAGTTTCATTATTTTATTGCGTTTAAGATTATCGTAGCAGCAGGACTATTAGTCATCGGCGGTTTTTTAGTTTTTAATCAACAAATGTCTATAGGACAGTTTGTTGCAGCAGAAATCATCATCATCATTATCATCAATTCTGTTGAAAAATTGCTTTTCGCCATTGATACTATTTATGATGTATTGACCGCGTTAGAAAAAATAGGAGTTGTTGCAGATTTGCCGTTAGATAGCGAAGAAGGAAAAGCCAAACCACAAGTAAATCAAGGTCTGCAAATTGAGATAAAAGACTTAGAATTCAAATTTCCAGACGCCATTTCGCCTCTTTTCAAAGATCTCAATATTTACATCAATGAAAGCGACAAAGTTTTAATATCAGGCAAAACAGGGACGGGCAAATCTACGTTAGCGCAACTGATTGCAGGCATTTATCAAATTCAAAAAGGGCAAATTTTGATAAATAATATTCCTGTTGAAAACTGGGATCGTGAGACGTTTTATCAGCAGGTATCCATTTCACTTCCTAATAATCAGCTATTTGAAGGCACTTTGCGCGAAAACATATTATTGGGTAAAGAGATGGCCGATGAAGAAATTGAAGAAATTCTTAGACAAGTATATTTGGATGAATTTGTCAACAATTTGCCGGAAAGAATCGACAGTCCTATTACCGGAGTTGGAAAAAAGATTTCGAGATCCTTGGTTCAAAAAATTAAAATTGCACGAATTCTTGCCGCAAAGCCAAGTTTAATCATACTCGAAGACCCGTTACATTTCCTCGAAACAACACAAAAAGAATGGATTATGAATTATTTAACTTCGAATAAATCATGGACTTTAATCGTGATATCCAACGATACGAATTGGGAGCAGTTTTGTAATCGAACCATTAAATTCTAATGAGATAGCATGTTAAACATTAGTAAAAATAGTATAAATCAGTATATCAAATTTGAGGATTTAGAATCTTCAAAAAACCTATATTTTCAAGGCGGAAAAAGGCCATTAAACATAATTTTAATTATTTTTATCGCTCTATTAGTTTTGGTGATTTTTTTACCATGGACACAAAATATTCAAACACAGGGTTTTGTTAATGCCAGAAATCCCGAGCAACGACCACAGGCGATTCAAACTGTTTTAGGAGGCAAGATTGAATCGTGGCATGTGAAAGAGGGAGACCGCGTTGAAAAGGGAGACACGATTTTAGAAATAAGCGAGATAAAAAGCGAATATTTTGATACAAACTTAGTTCAAAGAACACAAGAACAGATTGATGCAAAAACCGCATCGTTGGAATCCTACCAAATGAAAATTGACGCATTAGAGAAACAATTTTATTCCTTAGAAACGGCTAAAGATTTAAAACAAAAGCAAACGAAGATAAAAATCAAACAGGTGCGCAACCAAATTGCTATTGACAGTATGAATTTGACAACCATCAAAAACGAATACGACATAGCCATAAATCAGCAAGAACGACTTAAAGAACTCTATAACAAAGGGTTAAAGTCGTTATCTGAGCTTCAGGAGAAGCAGGTAAAATTTCAACAAATGGCGTCTAAATTAGTGATGCAAGAAAACAAATTGTTAAACGAGCAAAATGAATTGACCAATTATTTTATAGAACTATCGAGGATTGAACAAGAGTATTTTGATAAGATGACCAAGTCGCAATCGGAAAGACAATCGGCAATTTCGGAACAGTTAAATACCGAGGCGACTATTGCCAAAATGCGTAATGAACTGGCAAATTATCAAATCAGAAAAACTCAATATTTCGTTTTGGCGCCACAGGACGGTTTTATAACGCACACCTTAAATCAAGGAATTGGAGAGATAATAAAAGAAGGCGCTGAAGTGGCTACTATTTCCCCGCTAAAATCACAATTAGCTGTTGAACTCTACATCAAACCTCAGGACTTGCCATTGATAGAAAACAGCCAAAAGGTGCGGATGCAATTTGATGGTTGGCCGGCCTTTGTAATCAGTGGTTGGCCCGAAGCTACAACAGGAGTTTT
>JAFGWF010000154.1 GCA_016937295.1 Bacteroidales bacterium | reverse complement strand
GTGGTAAAGTGCTGAATTGTTAATTGGCTGAATTCTGAATTCTATAATTATCTATAACACAGCTATTTTTATTGTTTTAGTTTCTGTGTTTGCATAATCTCTAAAAATATTTCCGGTGATTATAGAAAGGGTCATTATTCTGGAATCCATATCTTGATACGGTTTTATAGTTTGGTTGGCGGTATTGAGATAGGAAAAATCCTTATTCATAAAATCATCCAAATAATAGTTGAATCTAAGCTGAAATCCTTTTTTAAATGCAATGCCTATAACAGCGGAGGGGAGGAAATTCGTTACTCGCTTCGACATCCACTCCGTGAATTTTCGCTTTCCTGTACTCAAAAATTCTTTCTCCTTATAATGAAAAAGCCAATCGTACTGTCCGCCAATAAAGATGTGAAAACCATCTAAATCGCCGATTTTTAATCCTAACGGAACTGAAAGGGAATAAGCTCTGCGCTTCCATTTGATGTTTACATTATAATCAGGGTCTGTCACTATAGTTACGCTGCTTTTTTCATTAGTGATAAAACCGATATTATTCACACCGAAACCTGTCTGAATTCCAACTTTGGTATTGAAGTCATAATTATAAAACATATTGGTATTCAGCCATAAAGTAAATCGTATCGGGCCGGAAATGTCAATCCGTTGGCCAGAATTGTTAGGGTCTGAATAGGATGCGTTTGATGCGCTAAAGATATAACTGCTTGCACCTGTCCAATAGGATTTTTGTGAAAATAAACTAAGAGAAATTGAAATAAAAATAATTGAGATTAAGATTTTCATAAAATGATATAAGATTAACTTGTTATAATTTAAAAACCTGATTATTCTATGGTTAGCAAGATGTAAGCATAGGAATAGAGCACAAAAGTAATTATTTAATCGAATGCTTGGGAGTTTGGTTTGGTGATTCTTGTCACGTGGATAAAAAAAACCGGACTGGCGTCCGGTTCATTTCAATACTTATGAAAAAGGGGCTCAATCCTTTTTGTGTTTTACTAAAATCCGAAACCTCAGACAACCCTCTTTTTGTAAAGGTTGCATTGGTTGCAAAAAAAAACCGGACTTAATCCGGAAAAAATATTATTTTTTTCATAAAACAAACCACAGAAGCCAGACAATGCACTAAAAAGAAAGGTTGCATGTTTATTTAAAAAAAAATGTAAAAAATTTAATTTAATTTGTAAAAACATGTCTAAATATCAGAAAATCGCATTATTACAGTGGTTTATAAAAAGATTAGTTTTGCTTTTTTTAAAATAAACTATACTTTATGAAGAATCTTTTGTTTTTATTTTTATTAATATTGCTCGTAAAGCAGACAAATGCTCAAAGTTTTCCTTATGATATCCAATTAGAATCGGTTACGATTCCAAATTTAGTAGGTGTTCAATCCTATAGTTATGGGCAACATAACGGTAAATGGTTGATTGTAGGAGGTAGGTTAGATGGTTTGCATCAGCGGCAACCTTTTGCATCCTTTAGTTTGACCGGTCATAATGAGAGCTTGATTGTTGTCGATCCTGTTTCATTGGAAACGTGGTCTGCTTCCTTAAACACTCAAAGTCAGAATATTCGAGAGCATCTGCGAACAACGAATGCCATTTTTATACAAGATTCCACTTACCTATATATTTTTGGCGGTTATGGGTATAGTACCACAGCCGGCGACCATAAGACTTATGATAATTTGACCATTATCAATCTACCGGGAATAATTGATGCAATTGTGAATAATCAATCCATTTCACCTTTTATTTTCCAAACAAGTGATTCTCGGTTTGCGGTTACCGGTGGTAGAATTGGTAAAATAAACAATGTTTACCATATTGTTGGAGGACAGAAATTTGATGGGAGATATAACCCCATGAATAATCCCACATTTGTACAACAATACACCAACGAGATTAGAAGATTTACGATGAGTTTTGATGGAATCAATTTAACGGTCAATCACTTGACCTATTTTTCAGATTCTGTAAACTTGCACAGACGCGATTTTAATGTGGTGCCTCAAATTTTTCCTAATGGAAATGAAGGACTTACAGCATTTTCCGGGGTTTTTCAACAAACGGTCGATTTGCCCTTTTTAAATTCAGTGGATATAGATTCTTCCGGCTATTTTGTGAATAATTCTTTCAATCAATATTTCAATCATTACGAATGTGCGTTTTTACCGGCCTATTCTGCATCCAATAATGCGATGAATACTATCTTTTTTGGCGGTATTGCGCGATATTATGAGTCAAACGGAACTTTAATTACGGATGATAATGTTCCTTTTGTTAAAACTATTGCTCGTGTAACTCGTGAGTCCAACGGCATTATGTCGGAGCATAAATTGCCTGTTGAAATGCCCGGATTACTCGGTGCAGGAGCTCATTTTATTCACTCTGAGAATATGCCCTTTTCCGAAAACCAAATACTGTTTTTAGATAGTTTATCTGCCGATACTTCTTTAGTAGGCTATATTTATGGTGGTATTAATTCTACATTGCCAAATATATTTTTTACCAATACGGGGACTCAAAGCAGTGCCTCATCTCAGGTTTTTAAGGTAATGCTCATAAAAAATCCGTCTGCTAATATCGAGGCTGCTCAGGTGGTTAAAACGGATTATTTTCAACTTCAAGCCTATCCAAATCCTTTTTCCGATAATATTTTAGTTAACTTTTATTTGTCCGAATCAGCAGATATTTATATCGAATTGATTGATTATAAGGGTGCTATCATTTTTAATGCTATGAAGAGTTTAAAAGAGGGATACCAAAATCATTATATTAATGATTTAGAGTTTTTGAGTAATGGCATTTATTTTTTGAGAATTTCAGATGGGAAAGTTTCTCAATCACTTAAGGTGTTGAAAAATTGATATTGAATTTGTTTTCATGTAAATCTAACTTTCAAAGTAACTTTGTTTTAAGGATTTCGTCTAAATTCTTGTTAATCAATTATCAATAACACCAAGATATTTATGCCTAAAACGAATCCTTTCCAACTGTTAGAAAGTTGTGTTTTTGCTGCATTGGAAACCTATTCCAATGTTCACCGTGGAAGCGGTTTGTTCTCAGCAATTTCTACAGAGCTTTTTGATAAATCAAGAAAAGTTTTTGCCGATTTTTTGAAACTTAATCCAGAATATCATCAGGTTATTTTTTGTTCGGCTCGAGGCGCGAAACATATTCAAAAGTACTTCAATTGTGACGAAATTCAACATATCAACTCCAATGATTTTGGTCTTGCTCTTGGAATTCACGTGATTGCTTTGCCGAAAAAAGTATTAGATGCCAAAGTGCCATTCCTAACAGGTGGAGGTACTACAAGGATGGTTTCTCAAAAGTCGGTGATTTATGCAAATGCGCCAGATTTGTTTGAGCCCGGTACCCCCTCCATCATGAATATTATTGCATTTGCTAAAGCTTTGCAAATCATAAAAATAAAAGGAGAAAATCCTTTTGTCTCCTTATCCCAGCCTATTAAATCTGATGGATTTGCCGACGATTCAAACTCCCTTTCTGGTAGGCAATTACTCAATGCCTTGCGTGATTCCATGATAGGCCGCAATTTGCTCATTCCAACGATTTACGGCTATCGACCTTATACCAATCTCGACTATGCCGCCAGTACCCCTGCTTTTCTTCCGGTTTGGAATGCTTATCGTAAAGCAATGTTTTTGAACTCATTAGATTCAG
Source organism: Bacteroidales bacterium (assembly GCA_016937295.1). Lineage (GTDB taxonomy): Bacteria > Bacteroidota > Bacteroidia > Bacteroidales > UBA1556 > UBA6267. The sequence continues at coordinate 5,751 of JAFGWF010000154.1, read as the reverse complement.
TAGATAGCCTCCAAAATGCGATTTCGGTTTGTGCCGATTTTGTCGGTGCGGAGGTGGAAAAATATCAAGTGCTTTTCACTGCCAATACTACCGAATCGATAAATGTTGTTGCTCAATATTTTGATAATCAGTGGGAATCAACCTCTGATTCAGTGGTGGTTACAACTAATTTGGAGCATTCATCTAACGATTTGCCTTGGCGCGATATAAGAAATGCTGAGTTGATTCATTTTGGTATTGATGCCGATGGCTTATTGGATTTGGAGAAATTAAAGGCTCTGTTTTTGGCTTACAATCATAATCATGATTTCGGAAGTAAACGTATTAAGCTCTTTTGCTTTAGTGCAGCCTCAAATGTGTTGGGATGCTATAACAACCTTCAGGAAATCAGTAGTATAGCACATGAATTTGGTATTTCTGTTATGGTTGATGCAGCCCAGTTGATTGCTCATCGTCCCATTGATTTGCGTATTTTAGATTTCGATTTTCTCGCCTTTAGCGGACATAAAGTTTATGCGCCTTTCGGTACAGGCGTGCTGATTGTAAAAAAAGAAATTATACATAATAACTTTGACTATTTCTCTGAGATTAATTCAAAAGGTTCGGAAAACTTAGCAGGGATCTCTGCTCTCGCAAAATCACTTTCGCTTATTCAACGAATTGGTTTTGAGCCTATCATAGAGGATGAATCAAAATTGATTGCCAAAACTTTACAAGGGCTTTCAACGATTTTAGGACTTAAAGTTTATGGAATCCAAAGCATATCCTCGCCAAATATCGCTGTAAAAGGTGGTGTGATTCCTTTCGATTTTAAAGGGAAAGCGCCTAAAAAGGTTGCAAATATACTTTCATCACATGGAATCGGAGTTCGATACGGATGTCATTGCGCTCACATTACCGTGAAAAAAATGTTAGGCATCGGTAATATTATAGAGAAATTTCAAAACTTTTTACTTCGGACTTTCTCCAAACTTCAACTTCAAGGTGTTTTGAGGGTGAGTTTTGGTATCGGAACTACTCCTGATGATATAACATTATTAATCAATACTTTAGAATCGATTGCTGATAATCAGGCAGCAAAGAAAATCTCTAAGAATTCCCCTGAAATGAACCAAACTCTCTTTGATGCGCAAGTAAAGAGATTTATCTCAGAAAGGATGAAATTGTCGTAAAATTTAATGACTTTGGAGAACTTTAAATCACGCTTAAGCTGTTTCCATCTCCACTGGTTCAAATTTCTGATTGCGTAAAACCGGCGTATAACCCGCTTCTTTGATAGCAAGTTGAATTCCTTCGGCATCGAATTTATGGTCGGCTCCGGCTACCGAAACAACATTTTCTTCAATCATTATCGACCCAAAATCGTTGGCTCCGGCATGAAGGCATAGTTGTCCGGCTTGTTTTCCAACGGTCAGCCAACTCGCTTGTAGGTTTGGGATATTTGGCAACATCAAGCGACTCAGTGCAATAAATCTCACATACTCATCAATAGGTGTGTGGAATTTCTTTTTCGACATGCGTTGCAATTGGGTGTCTTCGTCCTGAAATGGCCAAGGAATAAAAGAGATAAAGCCATGAGCATCAGCAGGTTTCTCGCTCTGAACTTGCCTCAATTTCACTAAATGCTCAAATCGTTCTTCAATGGTTTCAACATGGCCAAGCATCATCGTGGCCGAAGTGGGCAACCTCAGTTGATGTGCCTCTCTCATCACGTTCAGCCAATCATCGGCAGTGCATTTATTTCTCGAAATTTTGCTCCGAACTCTATCTACCAAGATTTCCGCTCCCGCGCCCGGAAGACTGTCTAAACCTGCTTCCATAAGTTGAATTAACGTTTCTTTGAAGCTGATTCCTTCCATTCTGGAAATATGTGCAATCTCAGGCGGACCAAGTGCATGTAGTTTTAAATCAGGAAAATAACCCTTTAACCTACGGAATAAATCCGTATAAAAATCTATTCGTAAATCCGGATGATGACCTCCCTGCAATAGGATTTGTCGCCCACCAAGGCTATATAACTCGTTTATCTTCTCAATATATTGCTCATCTGTAGTGATATAGGCGTTCTTGCTGTTTTTTCCAACATAAAAATTACAAAACTGACAGCCGGAATTACAAACATTCGTGTAATTAATATTGCGATCGATAATCCATGTGACGAAATTATCAGCATGTAGTTTCTTTCTCACAAAATGCCCTGCTGCCATAAGCTCCGGTGTAGGAACATTCGTAAATAAAAAAACACCTTCTTCTTCGGTAAGAAATTCACCTTCAAGGGCTTTAACTATTAAATTTTCTTTCTTCATGCTTCTTATTAAATGTCAGTCAAAATGACTAATTTTACCGCTTCAAATTTATACTTTTATCTTGTTGAAATTCTTTAATAGTTATCATCATTTTTTCTTATGAATCCAACAAAAATTGCCAAAATATATGAGTTTTCTAACGAAAACGATTTCGTTTATATTTTTAATAATCGAGATAGTATTCAAAGCTTGAATCTTTCGGATGCTGAGCGGAAGCATTTACAGGATAAAACCATTGAGGATGAATCTCAGTTGGTTCATTTTTATGTCAACGGATGCCATCAATTTTATGTTTTCGTGCCAAAAGGAGATGTTTCAAACGACGGCAAAGAGGCTTTCCGAAAAATGGGTGCTACTTTCGATACCGCAGCTTATTTGCTTGATTCTGTTGTGGTTGTTGATGCAACCGAAGTCAAAGGCGGACTCTTTTTTCTTGAAGGTTTTGTGCTTGGCCGCTATCGTTTCGACAAATTCAAAACCGATAAAAAGAGGGATAAATTGCAGGGCATATTTTTATTCGATGAGTCGGTGACTAATGGTGAAATTGATGCGTTGAATGTTTTAATTCAGGCAGTTTATTTCAATCGAGATTTGGCCAACGAACCTCAAATGACCATGAATACCGCTGCATTTGTAGAAGTAATTCGTGGTTTAGCGGAAACAACGGAATTAAAAGTAGAAGTTTTTAATAAAAGAAAAATACAATCGCTGAAAATGGGCGGCTTATTAGCTGTAAATCAGGGTAGTTTCGATGATCCTGCTTTTGCAATGGTTAGTTGGAAACCGGAGAATGCAGTCAACGAAAAACCATATATTTTAGTTGGGAAAGGTGTTGTGTTCGACACAGGCGGTCTAAATATCAAGACAGGAAACTTTATGCTTGATATGCACATCGATAAAGCGGGAGCATCAACGGTTTTGTCGGCAATTTATGCCGCTTCTTTGCTCAATCTTCCCGTTCACGTAATCGCACTTTTGCCATTAACCGACAATCGCCCCGGCAACAAGGCTTTTGCACCCGGCGACATCATCACTATTTCTAACGGGAAAACGGTGGAGATAGTGAATACGGATGCGGAAGGAAGGCTGATTTTGGCCGATGCCCTTAGTTATGCTGCCAAGTTCGACCCGCAATTGGTCATCGACTTAGCAACACTCACGGGGTCTGCTGCTCGCGCAATAGGAATTCATGGTGCTGTCGCTTTTCAGAAAAATGCTGAGCTGCAACTAAAAGATTTGATGCAATGTGGAGAATCTATGCGCGAGCGTTTGGTGGAGTTTCCTCTTTGGGATGATTATGCAACTTCAATAAAGTCCGATTTTGCGGATATGAAAAACCTTGGTGGGGCAGAGGCCGGTGCAACAACCGCGGCTAAGTTCCTGGAGAATTTTGTGAGCTATCCGTGGATTCATATCGACATTGCCGGCCCTGCAATCCTTTCGGCAAATGATAGCTATCGTACAAAAGGTGCCTCAGGGTTTGGTACTCGCTTAGTTGTTCAATTTTTAATGAAAATGTCTAAAAACCAATAATAATTTTTATGGAAAATTATCACGAAAATACGCATTCCAATTCTATTAAAGTAGCAATAACACACGGCGATTTTAATGGAATCAGTTATGAAATAATCATCAAAGCGTTTCATCATCCCGAAATGCTGGATCTATGCACTCCCGTAGTCTATGGTTCAAGTAAATTGGCCTCTTATTATAAAAACGCCTTAAATGATCAGACCGGTCATTTTAATTTGATTAAAACCGCTCATGAAGCTGTAAATAAACGTGTTAACATCATCAATGTGTTTCATCACGAGGTGAAAGTGGATATGGGCAAGTCTTCAACCGAGGCCGGAAAACAAGCTTTAGCTGCGTTGGAACGCGCAACTCAGGACATTATTAACGGCGAGATAGATGTATTGGTCACTGCTCCAATTAATAAAGATAATATTCAATCGTCAGAATTTCATTTTCCTGGTCATACCGAATATCTTGCCGAACGATTTGGGGCTAATTCTCCTTTGATGCTTATGGTAAGCCAAAATCTTCGTGTTGGTGTAGCAACCGGCCACATTCCAATTAGTCAGGTTTCGAAATTGATAACCAAAGATTTAATTGCGGGTAAACTTAACTCAATGATTGATAGTATGGTCAAGGATTTTAATATTCCAAAACCTCGAATTGCAGTCTTGGGATTAAATCCTCATGCCAGTGACAATGGACTGATTGGCGATGAAGAAGAAAAAATTATCATTCCTACCATAAAATCATTTAAAGATAAAGGGGCTTTAGTTTATGGTCCTTTTAGCGCTGATGGGTTTTTTGCCGACATGAAATATCTTCAATTTGATGCTATTTTAGCCATGTATCACGATCAAGGTTTGATTCCATTCAAGACTCTGGCCTTTGAGGAAGGGGTCAATTTTACTGCCGGCCTGCCTTACGTTCGCACCTCTCCGGCTCATGGAACGGCTTATGACATTACCGGAAAAAATATTGCCAAACCAAATTCTATGTTGGCGGCTATTTATTTGGCTATTGATGTTTATCGAAACAGAATGCAGTTCAAAGAGGCGAATGCCAATCCTTTGCCTCTGCCATCTGGAATCGATAAAGGTAAAGATGAAAATATTAATCCTTTTGCTGACGAAGAAATAAGCTATTTAGATTAATTATGCACTTCAATTATTCTGTTTCCCAGTTGTCACAAATTACCGGTGCCGAAGTATATGGGCACTCCGAGATGGATGATTTTGTTGATGACATTTTAATTGATAGTCGTAAATTTATTGCCGGTAGTCGTTCCATCTTTATTGCTATAAAAACTTCGGCCAATGATGGTCATCTTTTTATTAATGACCTTATTGCTAAAGGTGTTCGTTGTTTTTTGGTGAGTAAAATTCCTGATAATGTGGATGTTGGGGTGTATTTGTTAGTAAAGGATACTCTGAAAGCGCTTCAAAAAATCAGCGTTTTCCATCGAAAACAGTTCAATATTCCGGTGATAGGCATTACCGGAAGTAACGGCAAAACGATTGTTAAAGAGTGGTTGTATCAGGTTTTAAGCGATACGTTTCAAATTGTTCGAAGCCCCAAAAGCTATAATAGTCAAATCGGCGTTCCTCTTTCCGTTTTACAGTTGAATCCTGAGGCCAACTTAGCCATTTTTGAGGCCGGAATTTCCATGCCTGACGAAATGGATTATTTGCAGCAGATTATCTTGCCTGAAATTGGAATTTTTACCAATATCGGTCACGCTCACGATGAGAATTTTATCGATAAGCGTCAGAAAATCAATGAAAAAATTCAACTGTTTAAAAAATGTAAACAGATAATTTTTTGCCGTGATCATGGCGAAATAAGCGAACGGATAATGTCTTTAGATGCTTTCCGCGATAAAAAATTGACTTCGTGGAGTTTACGAAATAAAGCCGCTGATTTATATATC
>JAFGWF010000153.1 GCA_016937295.1 Bacteroidales bacterium | reverse complement strand
CCAAAGAAATTCATTCCTCTAAAGTTTTCGTCTTTGACCGCTATAAAAGTTTTGTAGAGGTTTCCGGTGGAGTCGATTGGCGAAAGTGCAGCAAGAGTAGTTTCTCCGGCATAATAATCCCGAACAACTTCTCCATGCGCTTGATGAATCGCCTCATCGTTGGTCAATCCGTAATCTGGATAAATCCACAGCATGACTATAGCTGTGATTGCAATCAATCCCCAGAAAATCCATCGCGCATTATTTGTAAACCAAATAATGAAATGGTTAGTCCAATTTTTATAAGATTCCTTCTCTAAGTATGTCATGGATATGAATTACGCCGTTATAAATTCCGTTTTTCACTACAAGCATTTGGGTTATATTGTTGTCTTTCATTATTTTAAAAGCGTCAACCGCTAAAGCTTCGGCATTAATGGTTTTCGGATTTTCCGACATGATATCTGCCGCTTTCAGGGGGTCAACGTCTTCATAGTTTTGCATCATTCGCCGAATATCTCCATCGGTAATAATTCCGACCAATTGGTTTTGATTTATTACAGCCGTGGCGCCAAGACGTTTTGAGCTTATTTCCAAAATTACTTCACGTATTGTGGCTTGTGGCGAAACGGCAGGAATTTCGTTTTGCGAAGAAAGATCCGAAACTTTCATATATAGCTGTTTCCCTAAAGCCCCTCCGGGATGGAAACGTGCAAAATCGGCACTGTCGAAGCCTCGGAGTCTCAAAAGGGTTACGGCCAACGCATCGCCCATAACTAACTGGGCTGTTGTGCTGGAAGTTGGCGCCAAATTATTTGGGCAGGCTTCTTTTTCGATGGTGGTGTTGAGCGCAATGTCGGCTTGTGTGGCCAAGCTGCTTGTTTGGTTTCCTACAATGGCGATAATCGGATTTCCTAAGCTTTTAATAAGAGGTATCAAGAGTTTGATTTCAGGAGTATTTCCGGATTTGGACAAAAGAACCACAATATCATTAGGTTGCACAATTCCCAAATCGCCATGGATAGCATCGGCGGCGTGCATAAATATTGCCGGAGTGCCGGTGGAGTTGAGCGTGGCGACTATTTTCGTTCCAATATTGGCACTTTTGCCAATTCCGCTGATAATCACCCTTCCACGACTGTTTAGAATCAACCTAACCGCATCCACAAATGCCTGATTTATCTGATTTAGCACATTTGTTAATTCCTGAATCTCTTCTCTAAAAACTGATTTTCCGAGTTCTAAAATCTCCTCATTCTTAAACATAATCATTTGCAAATTTGACTACAAATGAACAAAAAATTATGAATGATTCAGGTGTAAATCTTAGCGATTGACAGGATTAAAAGCATTAATCTGCCGCAGCGATGACAGTAATTGACCTTTTTTTTTATATGTTTTCGGGGGTTTTATGTTAAAAATGATGATTTTTCATAAGAGAAAATATGCTTGAAAAGTCTTATTTTAGAGGAAAAAAGATTGTTGCCGTTATTAATTTTGAGTTATATTCGCACTCTTTTTAAAATTTTAGTTGGATTGATTAAATAATTATGCTTAATTTTAGAATCGGAAATTTGAAGATTAAACAATAGTAGTGAAGCATGAAAACAGATCAGGAAATTTATGGTTTATTGAAGTCCTTTTTTGGATTTACCTCTTTTAAAGGAAATCAACTACCTATCATTAAAAATTTGCTTTCGGGTAAAGATACTTTTGTGATAATGCCTACCGGCGGTGGAAAATCGCTTTGTTATCAGTTACCGGCCATTTTGTTGGATGGTACGGCCATTATTATATCCCCTCTGATTGCTTTGATGAAAAATCAGGTGGATTCAATTCGAGCCTTTGGCTCAAAAAATGGCATTGCTCATGTGCTCAACTCTTCGTTGAGTAAGAGTGAGATGGACGAAGTTCGAGCCGATTTGGTGTCAGGAATCACAAAATTGCTGTATGTTGCTCCGGAAAGTTTGGTGAAAGAGGATAATGTTACTTTTTTCAAATCATTGAATATCAACTTTTTCGCAATTGATGAAGCGCACTGCATTTCAGAATGGGGACATGATTTTCGTCCGGAATACCGCAAGCTTCGCCCAATTATCGACACCATTTATCCCAATGTTCCAATAATTGCTCTCACCGCAACCGCAACTCCAAAAGTTCAATCAGACATCCTTAAAAACCTGAAAATGAGCAATGCGGTCGTTTTCAAGGATTCGTTTAATCGACCCAATTTGTATTACGAAGTGCGTCCGAAGACTAAAGATGTTCAAAAGGATATTATTCGGTTTATTAAGGAGAATAGCGGAAAGTCGGGAATTGTTTATTGTTTGAGTCGTAAAAAAGTGGAAGAAATAGCGGAAGTGCTTAATGTTAACGGCATCAACGCCTTACCTTATCACGCTGGACTCGACAGTTTGACGCGACGAACTAATCAGGATCGTTTTCTGATGGAAGAAGTGGATGTGATTGTTGCCACAATCGCCTTTGGGATGGGAATCGACAAACCTGATGTGCGTTTTGTTGTTCACCACGATATACCTAAAAGTTTAGAATCCTATTATCAAGAAACCGGTAGGTCGGGACGAGACGGCGGAGAGGGAAAATGTATTACTTTTTATCGCTACGACGACATCCAGAAATTGGAGAAGTTTATGAAAGGTAAACCGGTGGCCGAGCAAGAAATTGGTACTCAACTGCTCTTAGAAACCGTTTCTTATGCCGAATCTTCTATCTGCCGCCGGAAGCAAATCCTGCACTATTTTGGCGAAGTTTTTCCACACGATAATTGTCAGAGTTGCGACAACTGCCTAAATCCGAAAGAAATATTTGACGCTACTGCCGACATTAAGTTGGCATTGGAGGCTGTGCGCGACACCAAAGAATTGTTCAAAGCAAATCATATTGGTCAAGTGTTGATGGGAACGGTTAACACGAATATTAAAACCGCAAAGCATCACACGCTTTCAATTTTTGGCAAAGGCTCCGCTAAGGACGAAAAACATTGGGCCGGTGTCATTCGTCATTGCATCATTCAATTGCTTCTTGAAAAGGATATCGAACAATATGGCGTTCTGAAACTTACTGAAAAAGGTTCGGAATTTATTCGAAAACCTTATCATGTTGAAATTGCACGCGATCACGACTACGACCATATTGATGATGATGATTTTGTGACTAATGGAGGTTCGCGCGGGGCAGCCGGTGACGATACCTTATTTAAGATGCTTAAAGATTTACGAAAAGACATTTCTAAGCATGAAGGAATTCCTCCCTTTGTCATTTTCCAAGACCCATCTTTGGAAGATATGACTATTCAATATCCAATTACGATGGAGGAACTGCTCCGAATCACAGGTGTTGGCGCCGGAAAAGCAAAGAAATATGGCCAGCCTTTTCTCAATATGATTAAACAGTATATCGAGGAAAACGAAATCACTCGCCCCATTGACCTCGTTGTTAAATCGGTTCCCAATAAATCAATTTCAAAGGTTTATATTATTCAAGCCATCGACCGAAAGACTTCATTAGATGATGTTGCAGTGGCTAAAGGGTTGACATTTAGTGAGTTGTTGTTTGAAATTGAACGCATTGTCGATTCAGGAACTTATGTGGATATTGATTATTATATTCAGGAGAATGTGGATCCATACGTACAAGAGGAGATTTTCGACTTCTTTGAAGAAGAAGCGGAATCCGATAGTTGGGAAGAAGCTTTAAAGAGTTTGGGAGAAGCCGATTACACCGAGAAAGACATTCGGCTAATGCGTATAAAATACCTTTCTGAAGTGGGAAATTAGAGCTTTT
>JAFGWF010000152.1 GCA_016937295.1 Bacteroidales bacterium | reverse complement strand
TTTTTTGCATCTACATTAATTGCCGAATCGGCATTTAGCCACGCAAAAATTCATCAGATTGTGGACGAAGATTTGAAGAATTTTAGCAAAGATTATCTTCAAACCATGAGCTCCGAAATCGCTATTCCACTTGGTGGCTCGGAGTTGGAATCGTTTAAAATGAAATGGTATTTCGGCCCAAACAAATTCAAGATTCTAAAAAAATACGACCTAGGATTAGAACAACAAATCCCACTTGGTTGGGGCTTTTTCTTGTTGCAATGGATAAATCGTTTTGCGGTAATTCCGGTTTTCGATTTCCTTTCTTCTTTCAACTGGAATTATGGAATCATCATCTTAGTTTTGACTATTCTCCTAAAAATCGTCTTATTTCCAATTGCCTTTAAAACATATACTTCCTCGGCAAAAATGCGGGTTTTGAAGCCTGAAATTGATGAAATCGGTAAAAAATTCCCGAAGCAGGAAGACGCAATGAAAAAACAACAAGCAACGATGGCATTATACAAAAAAGCCGGAGTGAATCCCATGGCCGGCTGTATTCCGATGCTGCTGCAAATGCCCATACTGATTGCCCTTTTCTACTTTTTCCCTGCCTCCATTGAATTGCGCCAACAATCCTTTCTGTGGGCCACCGATCTTTCCAGTTATGATGCAATCGTTTCATGGGATGCTCAAATTCCTCTTTTAAGTCAATTTTATGGCAACCACGTGAGCCTCTTCACGTTACTGATGACCATAACTACCATTTTCTACACAAAATTGAATAACGACATGATGGGCTCACAGCAGCAAATGCCCGGAATGAAAGTCATTATGTACATTATGCCCATTATGTTTTTGGGATTCTTCAACAACTATGCAGCCGGTTTGAGCTATTATTATTTCCTTGCAAACATGATCACTTTCGGGCAAATGTTTGTGATTCGCCGACTGATTAACGAAGATAAAATTCGGGCGAAAATCAATGAAAACAAGAAGAAACCTGTAAAGAAATCCGCTCTGGCACAGCGACTTGAGGAAGCAGCTAAAAAGCGCGGAGTAAATACTAAACTATGATTTTTCCTGACAAAGGAAAAGAGTACATTAGCTCAATTCCCTTCGAGGTAACTTCTGCCGATGTCGATATGTTTGGCAGATTACGACCTGGCTCTTTATTGAATTTTATAATTCAAGCCGCTGGTTATTCAGCAGATTCGTTAGGCTTTGGATATAATAATTTAGAACAAATTAAACTATTTTGGGTTTTAAGCCGCTTCAATATTCAGTTTGATAGACAGGTCAGGTGGATGGAAAAAATCGTGGTTCATACTTGGCCTAAAGACCTCAGCGGTTTGCTTTATCTGCGTGATTTTCAGATAGAAAACGCTAACGAAGAAATCGTTGGCCGAGCCTCCTCTGCTTGGCTTGCCATAGACGCTCAATCGCGCCGCCCAAAAATCATACAAGGACTACATGAGCCTTTCACGACCCTTCGCAATTTTCACGCTTTAGAAGAAATTCCTGAAAAACTTACGGCTGTGAGTGGAAAAACCGTTTCTGAAAGATTAGTGACTTATACCGATGTTGATGTGAACAAGCATCTGACTTCGGTGCGCTATGTGGATTGGATTATGGATTGTTTTGATATAGAATATCATGAACAATTTTATCCTAAACAACTATCAGTCAATTATCTAAAAGAAAATCAATGGAATGAATCCATTCAAATCGACTTATTGAAAATGGATAAATCCGTTCAATTTGAAGGAGTTAATCTTCAAAAAAAGCAGAGCTCTTTTCGGGCGAAACTATCTTTTTAATCATTCTTCATTTACTCGAAAAAAAATTGTTGGTACAAACAATAATGTATTTAACTTTGCGTTTCAAAGTACTTTTATAAATGAAACAACATGCAAGATAATTTAACCCATTTGGATCAGCTCAAAGAGATAAGGCAGATTATGGAAAAATCGACCAAATTTATTTCCCTTAGCGGCATTTCAGGAGTTTGGGTAGGCTTTGTGGCATTGGCCGGAATAGCCGTAGTTTTATTTAGTTTCGACAGCTATTTTTTCACACGTTATAGCGATGGTGGCGTATTTTCGGTCGATAAGCTACTAAATTACAATGACTTAAATAGGCTTATTCGCTTTGTTTTGATTGACGCCCTCATAATGTTAGTCTTTGCAATTGGAGGCGCAATATTGCTTACCATACGTAAAGCTAAAAAGAAAGGTCTGTCTGTTTGGGACAAGACAGCCAAGAGATTTCTAGTTTCGTTGATGGTTCCTTTAGCTACAGGAGGAATATTTACTCTGATTTTAATTTATCACGGCATATTTGCAATGGCCGGCCCTGCAACATTAATATTTTATGGACTTGCACTTATCAATGCAGGAAGATTTACTCTTAATGACATTCGTTTCTTAGGTCTTTTCGAGGTTTTATTAGGTCTGTTAGCTGCATTATTCCTTGGCTATACCGCCATTTTTTGGGCCATAGGATTTGGACTTTTGCATATTATTTATGGATTGGTAATGTATTTTAAATACGAAAAATAAACTGATAATCAATGGATAACATTATTTCAAAATTAAATAAAGCATTTGAAAGTCGCGTCAGACTCGGCATTATGTCGGTTCTGATGGTGAATGATTCCATTGATTTTAACAGCTTGAAAGAATTGTTAAATATTACAGACGGAAATTTGGCCAGTCATCTGAAAGCCCTTGAAAAAGAAGAATATATTGGCGTCAAAAAGCAATTCATTGGACGAAAACCCAATACCAGTTATGAGGCCACAGAAGCGGGGAAAGAGGCTTTTAACCAGCACTTGAAGGCGCTTGAAGATTTAATAAAATCAACAGAAACAGATGAGTAAGCGAGATTCAATAAACTCCAAAATTCGGTTGCATATCATATATTATTGCAGCAGATACGCAGTGAAAAACATATTTTTTTTTAGTCTTTTTACTTTGTATTTCAAAGTACTTTTAATAACAATCAAAATTTTAAACTATGGAAACTACTAATTTATTTAACAAATCATCATTAAAAATGCCATTGAGAATTGGAATCGGAGCATTACTAACCCTGTTCCTCATGCTTCCACTTTCGATGATAGAAAGTTTAATTTTAGAACGGCAGTCGAATTATGAACAAGTGAGTTTCGAAATCGGAAGAGACTGGGGAGGACAACAAACGATTTCCGGTCCATTTCTTATAGTGCCTGTCAAAAAAGGAGCATTAAACCAAATCGTTGAGTATTATAATGAAAATGGAAAGGAAAAAAGACGAATACAAGACAGCAAAATCGTGATTTCCCCCAAAGATTTGAAAATCAATGCCGACATTAAGCCCCAATCCAAACATAAAGGCATCTATAATTTTGTGGTTTACAATTCCGACATAACCGTTGAAGGGAATTTTTCGGAAATTGACTTGAGTGATATTAGAATTA
>JAFGWF010000151.1 GCA_016937295.1 Bacteroidales bacterium | reverse complement strand
TTTGAGCTTGTGGCTAAAACCATCCCAAAGCATTGGAAGCTTACCAGTTTCAGCATCGTTTTTGCGCGTTATCGGGGCAGTTTTGACGATTATATCGCCGGTACGCCACATATCGACAAGTTGCAGGATGGGGATCGTATTTTGCTTCTCGAAAGTTGTACGCATCAAGTCAGTTGCGATGATATTGGACGCCATAAACTTCCTCGCTGGTTGACCAATTTTACCGGTAAAAAATTGGAGTTCGATTTTGCCGCCGGACTATCCACTTATCCAAAACCTATTGAAGATTACGCTCTTGTGATTCAATGTGGTGGTTGCGTAGTAACGGCTAAGCAACTGAATAGCCGCTTGAAACCTGCTGTGAAAAAGCATGTGCCGGTTTCCAATTATGGCCTCGCCATTGCTTGGATGAATGGCATTTTTGACCGAGTCGTTGAGCCTTTTGTATAAACGGATTTGTCGCAAATAATAATTTCGACTTTTTTCTTCATTTTTAAATGGAAGGTATTATTTTTGCTTCAACGGCACTTTTTGTTTAAAACTGATATTATGAATAAAACAACATCTTTTTTGTTTCGATTTTTTCCTGTTTTTATTTTTTCCGCCTTTTTATTTTTTCACAGTTGCCAGGAATCCTCCAATGAATCAGTAATTTACACCAGTGGAGGAAAGACCAGTGAGGTTTTGGTAGTGATTAGCGATGAGCTTTGGAAGTCGCAGGTAGGAGATACCATTAAATCGGTGCTGGGTGAAATAAAACCTTGGCTGGCACAAGATGAGCCTTGGTTCGACCTTTTTGTGATTAAGCATGATGCTTTTGCTGATGTGTATCAAAAATATCGCAATGTGTTGATTGTTAAGATTAATGCCTCTGTCGAGGAAAATATGGTTAAAGCACGAAAGGATGTTTTTGCAAAACCGCAAACTATCATCGACATAAAGGCTAAATCGAAGGAGGATTTTTATAAAATGTTTGATGAACGAAAATTGCAAATCGGGCAGCTTTTTCATACTAATGAGTTGGAACGGATTGCCACTGCTTACCGAGGTTTGGAGGTGGACAGCATCACTACCATTCAACGCAATAAATTTGGCTTTTCGATGATATTTCCTCAAGGATTTTTTATTTCAGCAAATAAAGCCGATTTTGCTTGGATTCGAAAAGTAACTCCCGACATCGAAGAAGGATTTTTAATCTATACCAAACCTTATAGCACTACTGACGACTTCACCCTAAATACCATTTTGGACTATCGCGATTCCATCACAAAAATTTATATACCCGGACCTTTGGACAGCACCTATATGAAAACTTCACAAGTTTTTCCTCACTATTTTGAGGTTACCACCTTCAAAGATAATTATGCTGCTCTTACGCGCTCTTGGTGGGATATTCACCGCTATCCGATGGGAGGCCCTTTTATCAACTACACGTTTGTCGATACCTTGGCATCACGACTCATCACTATTGATGGTTATATTAAAGCTCCAAAGAAGTCGAAGCGCGATTTATTGCTTCATTTAGAGGCAATTATGAGCACTTTCTCTATGGAGCAGGTTGGGAAGAAAGAATAAAAAACTGCTTTTAATTCTTTCAACTATAAATGGTTTATCCTCAAATTATTATGAATTCTTTTTATATCTTCTGTAGGGATATCTAATTCGTTTGCTATTTTGGGCCAGTTGCTTACAGCTTCAATAACATCTTCTAAAATATAGTTGGCCTTTTTTATGCCAAAGGTTTTCCCAAAATTTACTAAATCTTCTTTTGTAAAATTGTCAAATTTGCCATTAATAGACGATTGATGAACATTTGTCCAAGTTCCGCCATCTTTAAACTGATAGGTAATATCATAAGCCGGAGCTATTTGCCATTTTCCATCTTCACTCATTAAAAACGAAAAGTTCTTTACATGGTCGTCGTGGTTTCTTGCAACTATATTAAAAATTGTGCGCCTATATTGTTGTTCGAATTGATTATAAGGGAGTTGTAGCCTCTTCATCACCCTAAACAAAGTTTCATAACTACTTGCTCTTTGGACTCTATAATCAATTCCCGCCAAAGCTCCTAAAGTTTGAGTATGGATTTTCTCACCAGTATCCGTTCTGTCAAATCGCTTTGTTAAAAAATGAAACCGATTGTTTTCTTCAAACAAATAACTTTCCGACATGTTAACGCCAGCCAATTTTGCAAGTTTATAATAAGCGTATTCAATTTTACCAAGACCAAGACCTTCGCCTAATGACTGTTTATTAGCCCCATCAATTTTTAGAAGCCAATAAGAATAACCATCTGGTTGAATAATATCTCCTGCTCTTAGTTCTAAGATTTTATTATTTGCATCTTTTTTAATTGCAATCATAGCCTTTGCTCTTGCGCCTCCAACAGAAGTGCCAATTCTAAGTATATCTGACAAACTTTCTTTGTCGAGATTATTATAGGCAATTTCTAATTTGCCTTCCAATACTTTCTCGGCAATTTCTAAAAGTTCAGCTACGTTCACTCGATAATTAGAAATTTCTTTATGGTTTATTGGTTCATACTCCAAAGCACCCATTCCTCTGCGGCCAATATAGGATAATCGGTCAACAGGATTTATGTCACTTATGGATAAACTCCTTTGCCTGAGCCACTCTTTCATCATCATATTTCCAAAATCATCCGGCATGGAATCCGATAGTAAATAGGGCAAATTATTGAAGTTGTTATGGTCGCGATTGGTCTCAAACACTCTCTCCTTTGTTGGCATAACAATTGGCGATGGCTCAATTTTCCTATTTATAAAATCATCAAAATATTGAAAAACTGCTGTTCCTCTAACAGAATTCCATTCCGCATATCCAATTGTATTATTAAAAAGCTTTACTTCTATTATCATAGTTGGTTATT
>JAFGWF010000150.1 GCA_016937295.1 Bacteroidales bacterium | reverse complement strand
CCTTTTCTTGTTTACAGAGCCTTAGAGCAAATTAGAAATGATGTTTGTTTCCACAAAATGCCGGTGCTTTTAGTTGGAAATGGCGGCGGTTACGGTTATGGAATTATGGGGTCATCGCATCATGCCCTCAGCGACATCGCTACTTTGTCCTCCTTGCCCGACCTCACTTGCTATGTGCCTCCTTTTAAAGAGTTTATTCCACTGACAATCAAGCATATCTTTGAACAAAATCAACCTGCTTATTTGCGCCTTGGCACATCCGTTTCCGTTGGTAATCAGTATAATAGCTTTGAGCCTTTTTTACGTCTTCATGCTAATCCCGACTCTGATTTGACTATCGTGGCTTCAGGTCCCGTAATTGCTAATCTTACTCATAATGCAGATTTTCAGAAAATTATTAAACGTGTCGATGTATTTCTGATTAATCAGTTCCCAATACCAAACCTAAATACTGAACTTATCCTTAGCCTCAAAAAAACTACTAAACTGCTTGTTTTTGAAGAACATGTGGCTGTTGGTGGACTTGGTGCTCAATTGTCGATGGCTATTCTTAAAAACCAAATTTACCTTAAGGCATTTCAACATCGTTTTGCTGTCAATTATCCTGACAATTTATACGGAAGTCAAAATTTTCACCAAAAACAGTCAGGTCTGGACTCTCAATCGCTTTTCCAAGAAATTGAGTTTCTCCTGAGAAAAGTCCTGTGATTTGCAATATTTTAAGTGAATCATAAAATGAAATCAAAAAATTTAGATCCGGATTTTAGAATTGCAGTGGTAATTCCGGCATTTAATGAGGCGAAAAATTTGCCTTCGCTCATAAATGAATTGAGGAAGATTCAAGAAGCCGAATTTCAGCTTGTGCCGATAATTGTGAACGATTGTTCCAAAGATGATACTGCGGCAGTTGCTCGAAGCTTAAAAGTGGACTTAATAGATTTGCCCGTGAATCTTGGCATTGGTGGAGCCGTTCAGTCGGGGATGATTTATGCTTATGAGTCTGGATTTCAATATGCTATGCAATTGGATGGTGATGGACAACATCCGCCGAGTGAAATTTCTAAGATGGTTGCGGCCATGAAAAAGTCCGGCTTTTCGGTGGTCATTGGTAGTCGTTTTTTGGAAGCCGATGGTTTTCAGTCCAGTAGTTTAAGACGTGCCGGAATTCGCTATCTGAAGGGTGTTATAAAATTTCTTACCGGACTGCAAATCACCGATGCCACGAGCGGTTTTAGGCTCTATAATCGCAAAGCACTTGCTGCGATTGCTGCTAACTATCCCGATGAATATCCTGAACCGGAGGCCATTATTTATTTTCATAAAAAGAAACTCACTATTGGCGAAACGCCTGTAATAATGAGGCATCGACAGGCCGGAAAATCTTCCATCAGTTTTATCAACTCATTTTATTACTTTTGGAAAGTGAGTTTGGCCATTATTTACGCATACCTAAAAGTTTGATTATGGAAAACTATTTCTCCAATCGGATTCAAATTATCGCAATTGTTGTAAGTGTCTTGTTCTTGCTGTATATCAGTAGGTTAATAATAAAAGGAAAGCTTAGGGAAGAATACGCTATCTTTTGGGTGGTCATCACTTTTATTCTTATTCTCTTCGCCGTTTGGAGACGCGGAATTGACATTGTGGCCGAGTTGGTTGGCGTCTATCTGGCTCCCAACTTGGTCTTTACGGGAGCAATATTTGCCATTCTGATTTATCTTCTGCATCTTTCGATTGTGGTTTCCAATCTTCACGAAAAAAATAAAGTGCTGACCCGCGAAATGGCCTTGATGAAAAAAAGACTTGAAAATTTGAAGAAACCGAAAAAAGCCGATAATCATGAAACAAACTGAAGGCCAGATTCTTGGAAGATATATTATTGGTGAAAACATTTCTGAAACTGCTTTGAATCGCTATGCTGAAGGAATTGAAAAACTGCGACTTACTAAGGATTCCATTATCTTGGAAAAGGTACAACACAACCCATTTCTTTTGCCCGCAGTCGATGCAGGTCTCACGCTTATCAACCGTCATCATCCTCTTCTGCGCCGTCTAATGCTGATGTTTGCTATTCTCGAAACTATTCCCGAATATGCTTCCCATTTTTTAGCAAAAAAGCGCAATTTTTTTTACTTGATTCGTATCGGATTTTATGGCATTCGGGGCGTTTTTTGGGCTGTTATTGGCTGGCTTTATTTAAAATCGACTTTCGACAAAAACGAAATCAATAAGAGATAATCAACATCTGAATGTTTTGGCTATTGTGTTGTCTGATAATTTGTTACACGTATTTGTGCGACTCTAATTATGGGATTTCTGAATCTAAATGATTCAAGATTTTATCTTTATTTTCCTGCATCACCGGAAAAACTGCAGGAGCAATTTTCTTAACCGGATGGTATAAAAGTGATTCTTCCTGCAATTTGGCAGGGATTATTTTAGTTTCAATATCGAAATTGGTAAGAATCATTATCAAAACACTGATTATAAAAGCAACCTTAATAAGACCAAAGGCTGCACCGGCAATTTTATTTATGAAGCTGAGCAACAGCATATTAATTACTTTTTCTAAGCTTTTTCCAAAAAGCATTACAAGCAAAATCACCCCAAGAAAAGTGATGGCAAAAGCGATAATGCTCATGTATTCTGTTTCGATGCTTAAATTCTCTTTCAAGAAATCGGCAGTATAGGTTGAAAAATGAGCTGCAATGTAAATACCTGCTAATAAAGCTAATAAGGTGGCAAGTTCAATAATCAGCCCTTTGGTAAATCCTTTATAGGTGAACCAAACAAGAGGAATTGCTAAAATTAAATCTATTGCGTTCATCAGGGTTTAACTCGTTTTAAAAGTTCGGTAGAGTAGATGAAATTGTTCAGTCGTTCGTTGCCTGAGTCGAGGAAGTCCTTTTTGTTTCCTTGCCACTCTAACGTTCCTTCAAAAATGAAGTTAATGTTATCGCCGTGTTGAATTACACTGTTCATATCGTGAGTGTTCACAACGGTAGTGATGCCAAATTCCAAAGTGATTTCTTCGATTAAATCATCAATTTTAACCCCGGTTTTAGGATCTAGACCACTGTTAGGCTCGTCACAAAAAAGATATTTTGGGTTTAAGGCGATAGCTCGCGCAATGGAAACGCGCTTTTGCATTCCTCCGCTAATTTCGTCAGGCAGCAAGTTGCCGGCATCGTTAAGCCCCACACGGTCGAGGCAAAAGTCGGCTCGTTCTTGCATTTCTTTTTTGGTTCCTTTTGAGAACATTCGCAGCGGAAACATCACATTATCCATCACTGTCATGGAGTCGAAAAGTGCCCCTCCCTGAAAAACCATTCCTATTTCTTGACGCAGCAACTTCCTTTCTTTCATCGACATACGTGTAAAATTCCGGTTGTCGTAAATAACATCGCCCGAAGTAACCTCAAAAAGACCAACCAAGCATTTTATTAATACCGTTTTTCCGGAGCCACTTTGACCAATAATCTGATTGATTTTGCCACGCTCAAAGATGATGTTGATATTTTTTAGAACATCTTTATTTTCAAAGGATTTATTTATGGATCGGGCTTCTATCATATCAGTATGAGCTTAGTAATTAATACGTTAGCTGTTAGAATAGCTATTGAACTATACACTACTGCTTTCGTGCTTGATTTACCAACTGCAAGAGCGCCCCCTTTTACATAATAGCCATGATATGCCGAAATGGTTACGATTAAAAAGGCGAAAATGATGGTTTTTATCAACGCATAAATAATCTCAAAAGGATAAAAGTAGAGATGAAGGCCAAGAATAAAATCTGTTGCGCTTACAATATCCCAAATGACGGCAGCGCTATAACCACCTAACATTCCGGTTACCATGCTGATGGTGATGAGAAAAGGAAAGGAAAAAAGAGCAGCAACAATTTTAGGAAATATAATGAATGATGCGGAGTTTATTCCCATAATATCCAATGCGTCAATCTGTTCCGTAACTCGCATCGAACCAATTTGAGAGGAAATGGATGAACCTATTTTTCCGGCAAGAATCAAGCTTACAATGGTTGGCGAAAATTCGAGGATAAGCGATTCCCGAACACCATTTCCGATGGTAAATCTGGGAATGAGCGGATTTTGAAGATTATAACCGGCCTGAATCACCAAAACGGCTCCCATAAAAACTGAGATTATCAACACAATTCCGAGGGAATTCAGTCCAATGAGTGAAAGTTCATCCACTAATTGTCTGCGAAAATACTTACCGCTTGGCGGCTTGCCAAGTGTCGATTTTAAAAGAAGCAAATAAGACCCAAAACTTACAAAAAAGTTCATATCCGATTATTTCTGCTAAAATACTGCTTTAACCACAAAGGCATCACCTTTTTATAATTCTTTACTAACTTTTCGATTTTGAAAACTCAATATTTGATAATAGTCTGTGATTGAACTTCTTGGCTATCTATAATTTGTAAAATATATTCGCCGGATTCCAATTGAGAACAATCTAATGCGATGTTTTTGGCGCCTGCAGTAGCTCGATATTTTATCAATTCTTTGCCCTCTATATTATTTATCCGAATCGTTACACTTTTGCTCAGTGCTTCTCGAAAATCAATATTTATTTGATTAGTGAAAGGATTTGGATAAATTTTCGTCTGATTTTCTTTTGAGATATTGCTTACCGAAGCAACATTATAAAAATGGTCTTTTGCATTTTGAGCAGCCTGCTTAACGCCAAATTCATGGTCGCCTCCAACAATAGCAAAAGTGATGGTTTTGCTTTGTCCGGCAGCGAGATTGAAAGGTCCGGCACTAATCATATTGCTCACGTCATTTCCATAACTGTTCACCTCTCCCGCCAACGACCTTTGATTTTCCATAGCCTGATATTTTTCAATGTCGAGGAAACCATCATTGATGTTTATGGAGTTTTCAGAGCCATCATTGTCAAAATTATAGATATTATAATCCACTGTATCTAAGAGCATTAAGCCCAAATATGGTCCGCCGGAAGTGGACCAGCAATAGGAGAGCTGTAAATTGTTGTCGATGTTTGCTTTGTTGCGATAGCTCGGACTAATGTCGAAATCGGCAAAAAAACTGATATACAGTGTTGAGAGCGCTGAACTGCCTGAATTGGTGATTTTATATTTCAAAAAAACTACATCTTCCACCAAATCTATGGCATAACCATCATAATCGACCTGAATGTCTAATTTAGTGAAACTTGCACCATCATCGTTGAATCTTCCTGAAAAATGTTGGTCGCCAAGCGTTGGTGGGTTTTGGTCAGCAATAGTGGTTATTGCCTCAAAATCATATTCATAACCGGAGTCGCCATAAACATTTGACGACACTTTTCCGCTGGAATTTCCAACAACCAAGCCTCCAAAAGAAAGAAGGTTAACGGAATTTTTATAAAACATTCCTAAGCCGTTGATGAGAGAGCCATTTGTGTAACCAATTGTTCCATAAGATGATAAGGATGTTGTGATATTGTTGGTGTCGAAATCTCTATAATCAGGATTTAGCCGAAAGCGGAAATATTCAAAACAGGAGTAAGCGGTGTCGGAATAGGTGATTTTTATTTCTGCAACCGTGCCGGCCGGTGTATTGGGTGCAATTTTCAACAGAAAAGGAGTTTGGAAATTGTCGAAGGTGGCCAAAGTGGTCATTGCACCGAGAGTTCTCAAAGGATTCACAACCGACAGATATGGAGAAAGTGAAGTGACTGTAGCGGTTAGTGATGAAGAAGTGGGAGCTAATAAATTCTGAAACTGACCTCCAAGTTTTATGGTATCGCTCGGCATCATCGTTTTGTATTCAATCACACGATTTCGATAACGAATCGAGAATTTAGTGGTGTCAGTCAAGGCGTTATACATATTCAGCCGACCTGATCCCAGCATTCCGGCCAAAGGTTGGTTATTGGAAATGGTGTCGATATTGTCGGCTGTAACGCGAACTTGCTCGCCAAGCTGAAGAGCGTTTAGATGAGGAAATCGAGATTTTACCAAGGCTGCAGCACCTGCAACACCGGGTGCTGCAAAAGATGTTCCACTGCTTGGAAAATAAATATTTGAAATCCAAGTGCTCCACACTTGGGAGCCGGGAGCAGCAATGTCGATGCTTGTTCCATAAGAGGTTTGACCCCAGAAAAAATCGGAACTGTCGGTGGCCGCAACAGCTATGGCGTTTTCGTAACTTGCCGGATAAATCCAAAGACTGTTTGCACTATTTCCTCCTGCACCAATCACTAATGCGTTTTGGTTAAAAGTGGCATAGTTTACAATATCCTGTCCATAGCGGTTGCCTTTGTGACCTCCCCAACTATTATTGATAATTTGGGCTCCATGGTCAGCAGCATAAACGATTCCTTCGTAACTCTTTACTAATGAGCCATTTTCGTCAACAATTTTCACCGGAAGATAACGCGTGTTATAACCCATTCCTGCTATTCCTTTTCCGTTGTTCACTCGCGCTGAGCTAATTCCCGTTGTAAAACATCCGTGCGCACCGGCAGTTGCAGAAGGGTTATTGTCGGCAGAGCCTAAATCCCAACCGAAAAAATTATCCGTATATCCGTCATTATCATTGTCTAATCCATCAATTGGGTCGGCGTAATTATAAAAGATTCCGTCTTGCAAATCTTCTCCAATCAAATCGGTTCCTGTATCCACAATTCCCACAATCACATTGCTGTCGCCGGTTTCCACATCCCACGCAGCAAAAGCATTCACAGCATTTGGATAATATTGATTTGTAAGCAAAGGGTCGTCTGGGGAAAAAAGCAAGAAATCGCGCGGTCGTTGTTCTACATAGTCAAACAATCCGGTAAGTTCGAGTTTTTTTATGAGGATTTCTTCCGGAATATTCGACTGATAATGAAGATTATACATTAAACTCAAATCCACTAATCGGTCTCCATTGCGATTAGTTTCTTGAGGCGGAGTTTGATGATTTGGATAAATGCGTTGAAAATTGTCCGCCTGAGCTAAATTTAGATAAAAGCTCAAAACTTCTGACTCAATGCCTTCGTTATTTTGCAAGCTCTTAAACTCCGGTTTGAGTTTTAGAATCAGAGTTTTGGCAAAAAACATGGTGTCGTCAGCCGTTGTAGGGCTTTGACCTGAAAGGCTCATAACAGCCGTTATCAATAAGGTGAAAATCAAAAAGCGCATACTCTTTAGTTTAGTGACAGGCGCAAAGATAATACTTTCTGGATATAATAATCCATAGTTATAAGTGCTGATTTTCTACACCACCTTTTCAATCCACTCTTTTACTTCTTCCGGAGT
>JAFGWF010000149.1 GCA_016937295.1 Bacteroidales bacterium | reverse complement strand
TTCCTCCGCTGCCGAATACGCGCTTATCGTCTTTTCTCCGATTGCTTTTTCCATCATGGCGATATTTTGCTTAATATCTTGATTTTCAAAGAAATTATTGATTAAAATATCTTCAATAGTTTTGCGAAAACGGGCTATTTCTTGCCGTTGACGGTTGCTTGCAAAGTATCCATTTTTTCGTGTGTCGTGGAGGTATTCTTCAATCATTTTCCAAACTTCATCAATTCCGGTTTTTTCTGTCGAAGAACACAAACCTGTGCGAGGTTCCCAACCGGACGGCGGCAATGGGAAAAGATGTAGGGCGTTTTTGTACTGAGCCTGAGCTCTTTGTGCAGCAGCTTTATTGTCACCATCTGCTTTGTTGATGATTATGGCATCGCTCATCTCTATGATGCCGCGTTTTATGCCCTGCAATTCGTCACCGGCGCCGGCAAGCATGAGCAATAAGAAAAAGTCAACCATGCTATGAGCTGCGGTTTCCGACTGCCCAACGCCAACGGTTTCGACAAGTATTACGTCGTAACCTGCTGCTTCACAAAGAATTATCGTTTCGTAGGTTTTTCGAGCTACGCCTCCCAGACTGCCTCCCGACGGCGAAGGGCGTATAAAGGCGTTAGGGTCGGTGCTCAGCTCCTCCATGCGGGTTTTGTCGCCCAAGATGCTCCCTTTGCTTCGGGTGCTGCTTGGGTCGATTGCCAAAATTGCCACGCGATGATTCAGATTTGTCAGTTGTTTCCCAAATGCTTCGATGAAGGTGCTTTTTCCAGCCCCGGGAACTCCGGTGATTCCTATCCTTATGGAATTTCCGGAATGCGGAATACATCCTGCCAAAACGCGCATGGCTTGTTCCCGATGTTTGGGTAATGCGCTTTCAATCAATGTGATGGCCTTGGCTAAGATGATTCTGTCGCCTTTGAGAACTCCATCAACGTAGTAGCTGTCGGGTTGGTCAACTTTCGAACGTCCTTTCATAAGAGCTACTGCCGAACTATTTATCACAGGTGGCTGTTCAATCCCTTCTTGAACTTTTAAAGCGGACTGTTCTTTTTTGCCTTTGGATATTTTATTGCTCATGTTCTAAAATCTTGTTTAAATCGTGCTCCAAACTTACGGAAGGTGTTTCCACAATTCGTCCAATTTCATTACCGTTTTGCAAAAGGATAAATGTTGGAACTAATTGAATATTAAGATGATTCAAATTTTTGACACGTGCACTTTTCGACCAATCCACGCCAATGAAGACGATGTTTTGCGGTGGAATTTGAAGACTGTCAGCCAATTTGAGGAATCGCGGCACCTCGCGGCGACTGTCGCTGCACCATGTTCCCAAAACGATGATGATTTGGTATTCCTGCAAGATGCTTTTATCTGGAAACAAGGAGTCGATATTAGGTGTATAGTTTTGATATTCAAACTGATAATCATCTGAAAACTCCGAGAAGTGAACCAATGAATCTCTGTCGAGATACCCCTTTAAAACCAACTGATGCGCCAAAGAGTCGAATACAATTTGATTACTTTCCAAACTATCTGCTTTTTCGTCGATGACTTGACAAAAACCTACGTGAGAAAAAAGGAGAGAAATGATTGTCAATATTTTGAAGTTCATTGTTTCGATTTATGTTTAGTTGGTAAAAGTAAAAACATTCTTAATGTGAGGTGCAAGAATTCTATTTTGTTTAATCCATGTCTTTGAATTAATAATCATAGACAAATCGCTTTTTAAACGAAAATTGAAAATTTTCTCCAAAAAATTCACTTTTCTTTATTATTGGGTTCAAAATGTAGTATATTTGTTACTTAATTTTATCTGATTAATAAAGGTTTACTACAAGTTTTTCGATGTATAATACCTCTAAAATATAACAACCATCGCAACGATTTCTAAAATTTTCGTTGAGACGTTTATACTGAAAATTGCATTTAATTATATTGAATTTAATCAACAGATTAGGTTCAAGCCGCTTCGATATATTGTTTTATTCTAAATTACATTCACATGAACACATTGAAAAAATTGATTCTAATTGCTGCATTTTTGGGGGCATTTCAACTTCATTCTCAAAATTCCTTATTGCATGGTTATTTAGGTTGCGATAATGGCTTTATCTTGTATAATACTATCCAATGTGCCGACTCAGGTTATCTTCATTTTGGTCAAAAAATCGTTCGCACAGATAAAAATCATTCGATAAAATGGGGGTTTCAGTTCAATAGGGCTCCACTTTGCCAGGCTGCTGTAGAATTACCTAATGGCGATTTCGTTATTGTAGGAAGTGTTTCTGTTGGACTAACTGTGGATGCTTTTATGTGCCGAATTGATAGTGTGGGAAACTTAATTTGGGCGAAAACTTTGGGTGATTCTATTCATTATGATTCCTTTTATGATGTAATTGCATTAGATGATGGTGGTTTTATGGTTGCGGGTTTACTTTGTCCACAGTTGATATCAAAAACCGATGTTTATATCATTCGGTTCGATTCGATGGCAAACATTATTTGGTCGAGGGCAGTCGGTGAAGCCGATTTTGATGGATTTCCAACAATTAGAAAAACACCGGATAATAATTTTTTAGTTTCGGGAAGTACAGGTAATTCTTCAGGTAATATAATTTATTTTGTGAAGTTCGACATTTCAGGTGATACACTTTTTTCAAAAACATATCTTAATTCAAAAAAGACTTATATACATGATTTTATCTTTACATCCACCGGTCAAATCGCAGCGATAGGCACTTCTAAGGCTTTTGCACCAGGCGGTTTACTTGATCTCGTGTTGATAATCACAGATACTGTTGGTAACCCACTGGTTGTAAAGAGCTTTGGTGATAGTTTGGTGGAGGAGGGTTTGGCTATCATTGAAACAAATGACGGCAATTTGCTTTTGGCAGGTAGTATGGAGAACTATGGTTATGAATGTTCTCAAAGTTTAGATGGCGACAATTGTTATAATTCCCTACTCATCAAAACTGATATGAACGGTGATACAATTTGGACCCGACAGCATGGAGACGATTATATGCAAAATATACATACCTTATTCGAAGAATCGCATAGTTATTTTATGACAGGTTATCAAATTTATATGCCTCCTGCAAATTTGGAAGTTTATGCTTATACGATTCAAACGGATAAAAACGGCTATTCAAGTTGTTTTAATCACAACAACCGGGTAATTGTAGGGAATCATTCTATGCCTATGGGTTCAGGAATTGGTTTTAGCGCCTTGAATTTACAAATGTCAAATATTCAGTTGACCTCTAATTTTCAGTATAATTTTTATTATGTAAATACCTGTGAACAATCAAATTATGTAGGTGATTTGACGAATACTGTTGAATTAAAACTAAGCCCGAACCCTATGTCTTATTCCACTGTTTTAAGTGTTGAAGGGGGTAGTTTAGATGGTTATAATGTTTCAATTTACGATGCAAACTCAAGGTTTGTTAAAACGATTTCGGTCTCAAATAGCAAAGAAATTGTAATTGAAAGAGATGATATGTCGCCGGGAGTTTATTTTTTAAGAATCAAATCAACGGATAAGCAGGTTCTAAAAACGGTTAAACTCGTTGTAGTTCCTTAAGTTTTTACGCTTTTTGGGGTAGTTTTTTCTTAACTATAACAATAATCCTTCTCCATATCATCCAATAGAGCCGGACTCAACGAGCTGATGGGAGGAAAGTTATTAGTTGCGGTATTTCAATTATTATCAGTCAAATAGAGATTTTTGAAGTTGAATAGACCTGTTTTTATGCGCAAATTTTAAAGGTTTGCCTTCAACAGTGAAAATATCCTGTCTGCCTTTTAGAAACTCAGTTACTTTATTTGAACTCCAATCAAGTTTTAGCGTATCAATAATTTTTTTAGCGGAGAAAATGCCAGTCTTTAGGAATTCAATAATTTGTTCTTCTGTTTTATCGAAATTCAGTTCAGAAACCTGTGATTTAGTTTCTTCTTCAACCTCAGAACTAATCAAATTACCCTCATTATCAACGGCTTTTCCACCCTTTGCGATAAGAATATTATTTGCATTTTTTTCTCCTGAATTAGGTTTCCTGACGTAAATTGTTCTTCCTCTTCTTAAACCATCTATAACACCCGACCATGTCCCGCCTTTTTCACTCGATTCAGCGACATAAATTTCGGAAGCAAGGCCATAAATAATTGGATTACGCGCCATTGCTAATTGAACATTCCAAGGGGCTTTTGGGTAAAACGTACTAAGGACTAAAACATCCCCATCAATAATTTGCTTATAATATTTTTTGAATCCTGATTGAAACGTTGCTATCCCCTGCGGTAGAACGATAATGCTTTGTCCTTTGTATTTAATGGCTGAATCAAGAGCCTGTTTATCAACACCTTTAGCAAAACCACTAACCACGACTTTATAATCTTTTGAAGCATTTTTTGCAACATTATCTGTAAATTCCAACGAAATGTCATGAGCCGCTCTTGAGCCAACAATTGCAACCGATTTTTCTTTCATAATCTGCAAATTGCCCTTGGTGTAAATAACAGGTGGAGCATACGCTTTACCCAAATTTTTCTTCAATGTTGGAGAATAATCCTGTGATGTAATTGGGATGATACTATAACCTTGCTCTATAAGGTCTTCCACTAAAAAGGCGTAGGTTGATAGCTCTTTTCTTGCTTCTTCAAAAAGTATTATTTCTGATTGATTTAACTCATAATCATTTTCCCAATGAGCTTTCTCAAGTTCAAAGAAGTCTATAATTGATTTGCCTTGTTCAAAAAGTCGGACAATTATCTCGTTTTTCTTCTTTGTTTGAATCTTTGGCACATTAGCCAAAGCCACCCAATATGTTAATTCTTCATTCATAATCAAATATTTAAATGTCTCCACCCACCGTTCTCGCAATAACCAAAGGTGCAATTTTCGAGACCCCAAATTTAGTTAAAACATTGCCAATTTCTTTAATAGATGCTCCACTGTCGAAAATATCATCAAAAAGTATGACCGATTTTCCCACTATTTCATAAGGTTCAGTATAGCTGAATTTATGAGCCACATTGTCTTTTTTAAGATAGCCGTTTTTAAATATTTTTTGAGGCTGAGTTGGCTCTGCTTTAATCAATTTATGGGAAATTGGAATTTTTAAAACTTGGGATAATTTTTTAGCAAAGTTTTTCACTAAATCACCTGATTCAGTTGGAGGTACATAAACAATTAAATCAAATTTTTCTTGTCCATATTTTTTTCTAAAGGCTTTTAAAGTAAGCTTTAGGAGAAAATCCGGAAAATCTCCACCATTTTCATATTTACTCCTATGTAATGCTGCCCCAACACTGGAAACACCATAATAACTCGAAGCAATTCCATTTACAATATTTGAGTGTGTGCTTTCTACAATCAATTCAGGAAAATAAGACTCACGAAATTCCTGCAACTTAAGCTTTGTCAGCTCTTTAGGATTTATTTTGTATGGCTCAAGTGTCGTATTATCACAGTTTTGATAGTGCGTATGAGAATTATCCCCCAGATAATCACATAAAAATTTCATTCTTGATGATTTCAAA
The DNA here is from genome assembly GCA_016937295.1 of Bacteroidales bacterium. Taxonomy (GTDB): domain Bacteria; phylum Bacteroidota; class Bacteroidia; order Bacteroidales; family UBA1556; genus UBA6267. The sequence goes on along the minus strand of JAFGWF010000149.1, from coordinate 1,411 downwards.
TTTACGTAATCTACCATTGCACTTAATTCCATTAATTTCTGTTCTCTTAGTTCATCAAATGCTTTTGTGTTGAGTTCGGGAGCATTAAATTGATATTCATATTTCTTCGAGCTACCATAAACAACTTCCTTTATTATTCCTTGTTCTATCAAATCAGCTTTTATAACTCTTATCTGTGTCTGTTTCAGGTTTGTAGCTTTCATTATTTGACGTTCGCCTAATGCTTCCTGTTTAAGCGCATGAACTACTTTGTTATAATTTCCAATACTTGGACGACCACCGTCAATAAATGCTTTTGGAAGTTTAACATCTTCTTCAATCCCGCCTGCATCTTTTGTTGAATTATAGAATAAAATCAACTCAGTAGCCTTTCCATCTCTGCCGGCTCTTCCAATTTCCTGATAATAATGTATTGGTGAGGCAGGTATTTGAGTATGAACGATAAAGCGAATATCCGATTTGTCTATTCCCATTCCAAGGGCATTGGTCGAGATTACGGCTTTCCATTTGTTATTCATTAATCCGTTTTCAATTTCTTTTCGTGAATCTGAATCTAAGCCTGCGTTATATTCAGTTGTTTTGATGTTTAAAAATTCAAACCAACGCGAATATATTTCTGTGTTAACTCTCGTTCCGGTATAAATGATTCCGTTTCCTTCCAAAACGGGCAAATTCTCTGCTAACCATAAAAGTTTTTCATCCTCAGACTTTACTTTTAGCACAAATAATCTAAAGTTTTCACGAATTAATTCTCCTCGGATAGTTTGAATGTTTCCGGATATTTGCTTCTCAATATCCTCTTGTACTCGTTTTGTAGCAGTTGCTGTGGTTGCTAATACCGGTAGATTTTGTGGTAACAGCCTGACAAGGTTAATAATCCTTCTAAATGCAGGTCTGAAATCGTGACCCCAAACAGAAATAGTATGTGCTTCATCAATTACAATCATGGATAAATTCATTTTTCGGGTAGCTTCAATCCATTCTTGATTTTCCTGTCTTTCCGGGGCTATGTATAGAATTTTCAATTTGCCGCTAATTGCTTCCTCAATAGTCTGCGAGTTTTCTTCAGGTGTTTGTTCCGAATTTATAAATTTTGCCTCTATTCCTTTGCTTTTCAGACCCTTAACCTGATCTCTCATCAAAGCAATTAAAGGGGAGAAGATTATAGTCAGACCAGGAAATTGAGTTGCAGGAAATTGAAAGCAAAGAGATTTTCCGAACCCGGTTTTTTCGATTAATAATACTCTTTTCCCCTTAAACAATAAATCAATAGTTTCCCATTGCTCATCATAAAAATGGTCAAATCCGAAAGCGTTTTTTAATTTTTTCTCAGCTTCTTTTTTATCCACGGTTTTTGTTTTTAATATTCTGACGAACGAATGTGTTTCCCCCAGCCCTCACTTATTCTTCC
>JAFGWF010000148.1 GCA_016937295.1 Bacteroidales bacterium | reverse complement strand
TGCCTACCTGAATGGAATTTCCTTGAAGGTGCTACTCTCAATGTGGCAGTAGCTCACGGTTTGAAAAACGCTCGTATCATCATGGACGAAATTGCTGCAGGCACATCAAAATATCACTTCATTGAGGTGATGGCTTGCCCGGGTGGTTGTATTGGTGGCGGTGGTCAGCCTATCCCAACCAATGCCGAAATCCGTGCAAAACGTACCCAAGCAATCTATGAGGAAGACATGGGTAAACCAATCCGTATGTCGCATGAGAATCCGGAAATTGTGAAGATTTATGAAGAGTTTCTACATGAACCACTTGGACATAAGTCGCACAAACTCCTGCACACTCATTATACTCCGAGAAACCGATATTAATCATATTTTTTGTATCACTTGGGAAGTTAGTTTTGCTTCTAACTTCCCGAGTGTTTTTTACTCTCGATAAATTCGTTCACTGATCCGGTAGTTTTAGCTTATGGAAAAGAATGTTAGAATAGCAGCGGCTGTGATTACAGTCGAAAAAAGTAGTAATAGTATTACAAGGGTAAACAATATCCTTAGCGATTTCGCTGATGCGATTTTAGCCCGTCAGGGGCTATCTCTCCCGCACCACCAATTCAATATTATCACCGTTATTCTTGAAACTGAAGCTAACACTATCAACTCCTTTGCCGGTAAAATTGGTAGGATTCCGGACGTGGACATTAAAGTATTAATGCACAAAAGTTTTAAGAAAGATGAAATTCAATCCACAGATTTATAAGCTTCCTGATGTCCCTCGTCAACCATTTATCGACGAGCAGGAAATTCTGGACTATATCAACAACTCTAAGCCTTCAAAAGAAAGGGTAAGGGAAGTGATAAAAAAAGCCGTTGACAAAAATCGCCTGAGTCTCGAAGAAACAGCCGTTCTTGTCAATGCAAACGACCCCGAGCTTATCGAAGAAATTAAGCAGGGCGCTCGCGAACTGAAAGAAAAGGTTTACGGCAATCGTATCGTCCTTTTTGCTCCGCTTTACATTGGTAATAAATGTGCCAACGACTGCAAATACTGCGGTTTTAGAGCAAGTAATAAGGATGCTATTCGCCAAACATTAACCGATTATCAGATTGTTAAAGAAATTGAGGCGCTTGAAGATAATGGACAGAAGAGGTTGATTTTAGTGTATGGGGAGCATCGCGAATACGACGCCGACTATATTGCTCATACCGTGAGTCTTGCCTATAGTGTTAAAAAAGGCAATGGAGAAATCCGGCGTGTAAACATCAATGCGGCGCCACTTTCGGATGAGGGTTTCAAAAAAGTGAAAGATGCAGGCATTGGCACCTATCAGATTTTTCAGGAAACTTATCATAAACCTACCTACGAACGCTACCATCCTTCAGGGAAAAAGGCTGACTACGACTATCGCCTCACATCGCTCGATAGAGCTCAGGATCAGGGGCTTGACGATGTTGGAATTGGTGCTTTGTTTGGTCTCTACGACTGGCGATTCGAGGTATTGGCCTTAGTGCGCCATACCAACCATTTGGAAGCCTGTTATAATGTTGGTCCTCATACGATTAGCTTCCCCCGAATTCAAAATGCCAGCAATTTGGATATCGACGACAACTACTTAGTTTCGGATGCTGATTTTGCCCGACTGATAGCTATTCTTCGCTTGGCTGTTCCTTATACCGGAATGATTCTTACGGCTCGTGAATCGGCGCGAATTCGGAATGAAGTAATCCATTTTGGGGTTTCTCAAATTGATGGGGGAACTAAGTTGGAATTGGGTAGTTATTCCATGAATCTAAACCAAAAACAGGATTTAAACAAAGAGCAATTTAAGGTAAATGACGACCGTTCTTTAAACGAAATTATTGATGAATTGCTGAAGGATAATATGATTCCGTCTTTTTGTACGGCTTGCTATCGTTTAGGCCGAACAGGTGAGCATTTTATGGAGTTTTCAGTTCCGGGATTTATCAAAACCAAATGTACACCAAATGCGATTCTTACTCTGGCTGAATATGTTCTTGACTATGCTCCTGAGGATACAGCTACACGCGCTTGGCAAGTGATTGACAAGAATTTAGAACTTATGGACGATCCGAAAATGAAAGAGTCGTTGGAGAAAAGATTGCAAAAGCTTCGCGATGGACAGCGGGATTTGTATTATTAAACATTAATGTGAAAATGAAAGGAAAAGATCAGAAACCACATATCGGCATTTTTGGGAGACGCAATAATGGCAAAAGCTCTCTCATAAATGCCCTTACAGGTCAGGATGTAGCTATAGTTTCGGAGCACGCCGGCACTACTACCGACCCTGTGAAGAAATCCATTGAGATTTTTGGAATTGGCCCTGCCATCATCACCGATACCGCAGGAATTGACGACATTGGCGAGTTAGGAAAACTACGCGTTGAAAAAAGTCTTTCGGTGATTCCAAATATGGATATGGCCATTTTATTGGTAGCGCGCAACCTTTGGGGCGAACCTGAAGAGAAACTTATGCAAGCCCTTAAAGATTACGATATTCCATTTTTAATCGTTTATAGTCAGTCTGATGTGGAAAAAATCTCAGCAGAAACGCATCAAATAATTAGAGGACATTATCCAGGT
>JAFGWF010000147.1 GCA_016937295.1 Bacteroidales bacterium | reverse complement strand
GACGTGAAGTTTATACCGACCGAGTGGAATATATCAAGTCGAAATTGCCATTAGCCTGTATTGCAGCCGACTTAATTACCGGATTTCCAACCGAAACCGAAGCACATTTTCTCGACACAATGGACTATCTGACCGTTTTGCCAATTTCTTATATGCACGTTTTCAGCTATAGTAGCAGGGAAAATACTAAGGCGCTTGAACTGGCAAATTTGGTGAGTCCTTCAGAGAAAAAACATCGTTCGGAACAACTCCATCTATTATCGGACAGAAAAAAACGAGACTTCTATAATCTTTGTCATGGGACACAACAGGAGGTGCTGTTTGAAGCTCAAAATCAAGGAGGTTGGATGTCGGGCTGGACCGGCAATTACATCAAAGTGGTAGCTCCTTTCGATGAAAACCTCATCAATACAATTCACAAAGTGGAACTGAATCAATTGAATTTAGAAGGAAATTTTATCTTTAACCCATAGCTTCAATTAATCCATTTCCAAAAGAAACACTTTGAAAATACTCCCTTTTCCCTGACTGCTTTCCACCTCGATTTTTCCGTTATGACGGCTTACAAACTCTTGCACTAAAATAAGTCCAAGTCCGGTAGAAGGTTCGCCGGAAGTGCCGCTCCGTCCGGTTGTTGCTCCCAATTCAAACAGTTTCTCTATCATATTTTTTGGCATCCCAATTCCTGAATCTGCCACCGAAATTACAATCGTTTTTTCGCCTTCCTTTTCCACTGAAATCCAAACTTTGCCACCTTTTGTAGTAAATTTCAATGCGTTAGAGATAAGATTCCGAACAACAAGAGAAAGCATATTTCTGTCGCCAAACACAAAAAAATCATTCTCTATTTGGCAATCAAGCAAGATGCCTTTTTGAATTGCGTTGTGCTTGAGCAGTTGCATCTCTGCTAAAACTATTTCCCTCATATTCAACCGCTCACCATGAAAATCAATCTTCCCGTTTTGAGCTAAAGCCCAAGTCATCAAATTGGTCAACAAATCCATACTCCGCTGCGAAGAGGATGAAAGCATTTGTGCGTATTCGTCTAACGACTCATAGTTTTTATCGCCTATATCCTCTTTAATCAATTCAGTAAGAGACAGAATGTTGTTGAATGGCGAACGTAAATCGTGAGCAATTATCGAAAAAAACTTGTCTTTTGTTGCATTAAGTTTTTCCAATTGAATATTAGTTTCTTTCAATTTTTCATTCTGTTTATCAATCACAATCAATTGTTGATGCCGAGCTTTAGTGATTCTCCATAAACGAATCGATAAAAATATGCTAACAATGGTCAAACTACCGGAATTAGCGCTTATGGATAAGAGCTTCGACATATCAGGCTGATTAAAAGGCAGCAATGCCTGAAAAAAAACTACCGCAATAATAAAAATGGAAATGGAGTGCCATGGAGGCATTACTAAAACTACAGAAATGGCTAAAGAGCTTATTATGTATGGCAGAATTCCTGTGTTAACCGGCTGATCGACAACAGATAAACCAACATTGATTAATAAAAATATCATTGTTAAAGCCCAACAAATAAATGACGAAGTTTTATAGTCAAAGAGCTTCTTTTTTTCTTGAAAATATCCAAAAAAACCAACCATAACCGAAACAAAAGCCATTGCTGTGTGGGATTGAATCACGCCCATTCGCCATTCGTATTCGATAATATCCGACTCAGGCAAATTAGTATAAAAAATAATAACATGTAAAATGTTCAATGGTACGAGTGCAAAAGGCACATATTTAAACCATCGAAGATTCTGATTTAAAATACGTTGCTTTATTATGGTCAATTCGTTTTCCACCGACTTTCAATTTGTTCTCTAAATGAATATAACTATAAACCAGGTAAAAAGTTGCCTCTAATCAAAAGTTAATCTGCAAAATTATTTCATCCGCATGTACTAAGTCAATTTTTATAAATAAAAAAAGCTAAAACCCCGTGATAACGAAAGCTTTAGCCTAATACGCCATGGATTAAAATCCGCTATTTTTACAAATATTCCCTTTTTGAAACCATTACGGCTTCAATAGAATGGTTTTCATCTCGCCGGTTTGTGTAACAATAACTACCTCTTTGTGAACTTCTTTAACCGTTTGAATCTGTGGCTCTTTCACTACTACTGGTTTTGGCTCCTCCGGTTTTGGGGTGTATTTGATTTTAATTTCGTAAGCTATCTGAATGACCGGTTCAAAAACTACGGCATTTATGGCAAAGTCAAAATTTTTGTCAAAATAAGGTTTATAATAAAAGGTGTTTGGCTGATTGGCCTTATTGACTGTGTAGCTTGCATCCACACTGAATTTGTTTGTAGAAGCTGCCACATATTGCGTGTACATTTCGATGGGATAAACAACGGTGTAGCCATCTGCCATTTGACGATTATAGTCCGAAACCTCTTTTCCTAAGATTTTCGCTCTCCTGTCCAACTTCTTATCAAGAACCTTAACCGCCTCATCCATAAGCTTTTCCTTATATCTTCCAATATCATCCGAAAAATAATCCACCCGAACTAAATCATAAATTTCGGATTTGCTACAGAGTTTGATAATCTTATTCAAATCAGCCGCATTTTTATATTCGATATGAAGATTTTTCTTTATCTCAAAGCCTTTTGGAACTTCGTTATAAGTCCTTTTATTAAAGACCTTTTTCACTAAATCCATCTCGTAAACGGGAACAAACGAAATCATGTCGATATAAACCTGAAAAGAATCGGTGCGTTTACAATAATCGATCACCGGCCTCAACCGTTCGTCAATCAACCGATTCACCTCTTCTGCCGATGGAGCAGCTTGATTAAGCGTAAACAGAGCCACATATCTGTCGGCCTTAACATTCGCTATGCCACTGATGCTCAGCACAAATTCATCACCAAACGGGTCGGACACTCTCACCGGATTTGACGGGAGTTGAACTCTATATTGCAGGTTAGCATTTCCAAGAGCTTGTGAGAAAATTTGACTCCCATGGAGACTTAAAAACAAAACCACTAAAATCTTTACTATTTTATTCATAATCAATTTGTTAAAAATAATTTAAATTGGGTTTACCAAACATAGTTTTTCTTTACAGCCTGCTTTTTTATGGCTGTTGTCATAGTTGACTCAACGGTTGGTACATTTTCTTTTTTCTGCTGAGCAATATAGTATTCTCTGGCATTGTTGAGGGTTTGGATTTCATTTTTCAACTTTTCCCTTTCTTTTTTCTTTGCTTCCACATAAGCTTTAAGTTGTGCATCGGTCATATTTTTCAACTCGGTTGGAAGAGTCTTTTTATCGACTTTGGTGATGTCGAAACCCTCTTTTTCAGAAGCATCCACCAAATCCCATAAGGCATTTTTATAATATTTGGACGCCTTAACAGAGTTGCGCGCCGAAAGATTCGACTCGCTCAAAGTAGCGGCCTGACTATCTGCTGTTTCTTGTTCCACCTTTTTAGTTTTTCCCATGGAACCATAGTAGATATACGTTTTGTTTAATTGCACACTCAATTCGTTAATTCGCTGATCATAAGGCGTTTTAACATACACTGTTTTGCGATCTTGCTGGATGCTCATATAATCGCCACCGCCAATCAAGGCGCCACTCTTCCACAGACCTGAGACCCCCTCATCATAGCTTCCGCAATGTATTGTGTTGATTATTATATCTTTACCTCTTGCATTTCCACAAGCGACTTCATATTTCAATTCACCTTGCGTAAAAGGCTCATTTCCTGCAATAAAAATCATACGGATATCTTTGTCCGAATTGGACCATTCCAATTGACGCGTTGCTCGGTCGATGACCGTGCCGCAGTATTCTTGACCTCCGTTGGTGCGAAGCGCAAATAAACTTATAGACAACTTATCCAAATCATTTATAAGTGGCTGAACCTGTCGAATATAACCGGTTTCGGCGCTCAAGTTGCTGTTGCCATATTCGTAAAGAGCAATTTCCAACTCAATTTCGTCCTCGCCATGTTTGGCTTTTGCAAGCTCATTCACAATATTCCAAAGCTGCGACTTTGCCTGATCAATCAAGCCATCCATGCTGTTGCTTGTATCTAAAAGCAAGGCTATTTGAATTTTCCTTTTCGTTGCTTGCTGAACAGTTTCTTGTTGCTGCATCGCAGTGAAACCGGAATTTACTGTTACCAAAATCACGGAGACTAACATGGTAACAACGGTTCTAATTTTGACAAAAGTTTTCATAATATTCGATTTTAAAATTATGTGGCGAAATTAGGCCTGCCACAGGAATAGGATTATAACAATGAGTGTAGAGGGCTTTTGAGTGAGGCAACCAATGAAAATAATAAGTAAACAGGATAATTATGCTTGATTTATTTGTCAATTTCCATTTTGTGTCAAATTTTTTGTTGTAGTTTAGCACCGAAATTCTATTGAAGATGAATCGTATTTTGCTGATTTTATTTGTTTTAACTTCTATTTTTGGATTTTCCTACGCTCAGGTGTCCAAAAGTTCGGAGTATTCTCGATCGCAAGTTTTCGATAAAACAGGAAAATATAATCCGGCTATGTACAAAAGCTTACTCGACTCTTCCGACTATTATTTAGGGAAAGATCGCAACAAGAGTTTTGATTTTTTGGAAGAAGCTTATATACTGACCTCAAATTCCCGTTATACAATTTATCAATATGAAGTTTTACAGAAATTGGGCGATTTCTATACTTTTTACAAACAATACGATTTGGCGGCTGTAAACTATTTGAGTGCCGCTGAAAAAACTAACGACAATTCGATTAAGCCAAACCTGATAAATTTGGCAGCAGAAAGTTATGTTAAAGCCGGATATTACAGGCAAGCTATAAAGCTATTTTCAAAGTATAAGGCGAAAAGAAGTATCAATCAAATGGTTACGATGAATACCATTCTGTCGGATGCTTTTGTGGGTCTTCACAAAACCGACAGTGCGCT
>JAFGWF010000019.1 GCA_016937295.1 Bacteroidales bacterium | reverse complement strand
GTAAGTTTATAGTTGGTTGTGCTGAAAAGTGTATCGGTTAGAATTACATTTTGTGAACTGCTGTTTCCATTTTTGAACCATTGATACGAATTTGCCCCTGATGCTGTTAAAGTTACTGATTTTCCTTTGCATATCGCATTAGCATTGCTGCTTATTTGAACGTTTGGTAAACTGTGCACAATAAAACTTGTTGTGTCGTAATTTTTGCAGCCGTTGGCAGATGTTCCTGAAAGAATAAGGGTTGATGATATTTGGGGTTGCAAAACAAAATTTGCTTGGCTCGATAGATTCTGACCATTGCTAAGCCATTGATAATTAGTTGTTCCGGTAGCGGAAAAACTAATGCTGTCGCCCTCACATATTTCATTCGCACTTTGACTAATGCTCAAAACGGGAAGTTTTTCTACCGTAATGGTCAAGGTGGTATCTGTGTTGCAACCGGCTAAATCGTACGCATTAATCTGGTAAAGTGTTGTTGATTTTGGTTTGAAATTATAACTACTTCCAATGCTTCCAATTGGTGGATTTATGCTGATATTTTGCGCTCCACTGAGTTGAATTTGGATGCTGTCGTTTTCGCATATCATAGGATTTAGTGCACTTATGGAAAGTGTAGGGGGCGTGAAAACCTGAATTTGGGTGCTGTCCTCCGAAACGCAACCATTCGTGTCGGTCGCAACCACTTTTACCCAACTGCTCTGGTTGGGATTGTATTGAATAATAGCTCCTTGACCGATATTAATACTACTGTTTGACCAGCTATAACTATTTGCTCCATTGGCAGTTAACTGAATAGTGTCTCCTTTGCAAATAGCATTTTGTGAACTGTTTACGCTGATTTGTGGTAAATTGTAAACCTGTACCGAAATTGTATCGAAGTTTATACATCCGTTTGTATCCGTTCCCGAAACTACAAAGTTCTGTGAAGTAACCGGTGAAATATTGCATGAACTATTAAGGCTTAAAGTATTGTTGTTCAAATCTTTCCAGAGGTAACTTAGCGCGCCTGAAGCTATAAGTGTTGTGCTGTCAAATTTGCAAATTGCAGGGTTTGTGGTTGTTGCTACAACTTGAGGTAAAGCATAAACTTCAAATTGCGTTGAATCGGTAGTTGTTCCACAAATATTGGTTGCAGAAAGATGAATGGTTTGAATGCCCGGATTATTATAGCTTACAAAACCGGCTGCTAAATTGTTGTTCGATGTTGGATTTGCGTTTCCAAAAGTCCAGTGATAGTTATAGATGAATGCGTTATTGCTGTCAATTACAACTGAAGGACTTACTATTCCCGATCCGCAGAAATTTTGAATTGTGCCGAGTTGAATTTGTGGTTTGGATTTAATTCGGATAACAACCGTTGTATCATCAATTCCGCAATTATTTGTGGCTCTAAGTTTTACGGTATAGATGCCCTTTTGGTTGAATTTTATGGTGGGATTGGCGCTGTATTTATTTGTCGAATTTTGGAAAACCCAGCCTGACGTTGGAGTAATAATCCACTTATATGTTAGGTTGCCTCCGGTGCTAAGATTTTGTGGAAAAATGGTGAGTGTATCACAAGAGTTAGTGGTGATATTGGCAAATTTGGCTTTGGGGGTTTCATTGATGGTGATGGTGGCTGTGTCGGTCGAAATGCCACAAACTCCGTTGCTGGCTGTCAACACAACAGTGTAAGTGCCTGATGCACTGTAACTATGTTGTGGATTTGTTTGTGTCGAAGCCGAACCGTCTCCAAAATCCCACAAATAGCTTGCGTTTCCGTTGCAATTATAACCAAAACCACTCAATGTTTGGTTGTTGAAACTTATTGAGCTGTTCTTACAACCGGTGGTAGTGGATGGAGTGAATTGGGCAACAGGGCTTGTGTAAATTCTTATGTTACTGACTGTTGCTGTAGTCTGGTCGCAATAGTTATGGGCGGTTACGCTCACGGTGAAAGAGTTGCCTCCATTCTGGCACGATGTGGTCTGGAATATATGCTTAATGGAATCGTTTATATAAGGTGTGCCATAAGCCCAAGTTATTTGCGGACTTCCATCTCCAAAATTCCAAACATAATAGGTGCCAGGACTATTGCTCTGATATTGCGACAAGATAAAGGTAAACTCCTGAGGGGCACAACCTTGTGTGCTCCCTAAGCTGCTCAATCCAACTGCCGGATTGCTCTGGTTTGCAATAGGATAGAGGGTTGTGCTTGAACAGCCCAATGCGTTAACTGCGGAAATCGAAAACTGGAATAATCCTAAACTTTGATATGTATGCGAAATTGGAAATGAACTATTATAAAAGGTGTCGATAGTTGAATTGTCGCCCCAGTTTACTATATAGTAGGATATGGTGGCTGTGTCAACGGTGTTGTTGTTTAGGCTGATGGAGAAGTTTGGATTGCTCAAACTTGGGCTGTTATCACAATTGCTAAATGGTGTAATTGGGTCTGAGTCAGTTAATATTGGTTGATTTACAATATTTTTGATTACAATTGTTTTTTGATATTGATGGATTATGGAACTGCTATCAGTAATGGATAGCGTTATAATTTTTGAGGAATAGCCGCAGGAACTCAAGGAATAACTGTGTGCTTCGGTTTGGTTTGTTCCGGTGATTCCATCCCCAAAATCCCATAATTGACTTACGGCATTGGTTTGGTTATGACTTACTGTAAAACTTGTCCATAAAGAAATGGTATCAGGTGAAAGAATTTGTCCTTCAACTTGAGTGCTGAATCCGCAAACAAGGATTAAAATCTGAATGAAAGTTTTAAACTTTAAACCTTTCAATCTCGAATGAGAAGTGATGTTGTATAGATATTTCATGGCTCTGGCTGTATGTTGCGAGGCAAATCTAATTGGCACAGATTCTAAAAACAAGAAAAATCTAATAAATGGATTTATAATTTAGTATTACCATGCTTAAAATTATTTAAATACAAGAAAATCAATATTATAAAAGTTAAAAGTTTTTTTATTAATCCGGGTATGTTTCTGTCGTTATTTCATAAATTTACTATTTTACAAAGAAAAATCATCAAAATTCCCGTTTTTGGAAGTTTATTTACTGCTTTTATTCTTTTCGTTTGATTCCTGTTTTTGAAGATTAATGAATGCAATTTTTTGGACAATGGATTTAAATCTAAAAAGTTGAATTATTTTAAAATAGCACGATGTATTTGGTATTGAAATAAGTATTACTTTAGAAAAGTTAATTAGAGATGCTGTAGTATGCGTTTAACCTGCTGATAATAATACTATTATTTAAATGTTAAGTATCATAAAATTACGGTGTAACCCAGCAAACAATTGTATTTTTGCAGCCCCTATTTAAATCGATATTAAGCAAACGAACAAATTTAAATTCTATGGAATATATTCAGTTTGATAAAGAGAAATTAATCAACTTATCCTACTCTCTTGACAAAGAGTTTCTTCGGTCGAATCGCCGTGGCTCTTATGCGAGCTCTACCTTGATTTTTTGCAACACACGCAAATATCATGGCCTTTTAGTAGCTCCTCAACCGGCCATTGATGATGAGCTTCATGTGATGCTTTCCTCGGTTGATGCCACTATTATTCAGCACAATTCCGAGTTTAACCTTGGATTACATCAGTATCCGGGGGGCGTTTTTATACCTAAAGGTCATAAATACGTTCGCGAACTGCACAGCGATCCTATTCCGCGCATTGTTTATCGCGTTGGCGGTGTGGTCTTTTCGGAGGAGATTATTTTCTCTCGTGATGCCGATCGGGTTTTGATAAAATATACTCTTGAAGATTGTCATTCACCTACTACCATCCGTCTCAAACCTTATTTAGCGTTCCGCCAACGTCATCAGCTTAGCAAAGCGAACGAATGGACTGATAAAAAATTTAAGGACATTCCAAATGGCGTGAGTTTTAAAATGTATCAAGGTTACTTGAATCTTATGATGCAATTTTCTAAAAAAGTCGATTATATTCACGTTCCGGATTGGTACTATAATATCGAATATGTTGAGGAACAGCGCCGTGGGTATGATTTTCAAGAAGATTTATTCGTTCCGGGGTATTTTGAATTTCCAATGAAAAAAGGGGAATCCATCATATTGAGTGCCGGATTGGACGAAATAAAACCTGTATCTCTTAAGAAAATGTTCGACAAGGAAGTTGCAGGTCGTATTCCTCGAAACTCTTTCGATAACTGCCTTAAAAATGCAGCACAACAGTTTATCCGAATTCAGGACGACAAAAAGGTCTATGTAGTGGCCGGCTATCCTTGGTTTGGCTACTGGGGTCGCGATACTTTTATTTCACTTCCTGGCCTGTCTTTAGCCTTTGATGATGATAAACTTTATGGAAAAGTACTCGATACCATGATTACAACCATGAAAGGGCCATTGTTTTTTAATGTTCATAATCAGCAAGTTACAAACTATTCCTCTGTCGATGCGCCTCTCTGGTTTGTTTGGGCAGTTCAACAGTTTTACCTTAAATCAAATGATATAAAAACTCTCAAAAAAACTTGGTATAATGCCATAAAATCTGTAATTGAAGGGTTTGTCGAAGGAACGGATTTTAATATTCATAAAGCCGAAAATGGTCTTCTGTTTGCCGGAAACGCCGGTCTCGCCCTCACTTGGATGGATGCTGTCGTTGCCGGAAAACCTGTTACGCCGCGCACCGGTTTCACTGTTGAGGTGAATGCTCTGTGGTATAATGCGGTAAATTTTGCCCTGGAGTTGGCAAAAATTTATAATGATTCTGAATGGATTGAAAAACTGCAATCTTTGCCTGAGCTTATCGCAAATAGTTTTAAAGAAACTTTTTGGGACAAAGATCACGGCTATTTAGCCGACTTTGTTGACGGAGATTATAAGGATTGGTCTATCCGTCCTAATATGGTCATAGCTACCTCATTGCCTTATAGCCCTATAAGCTTGAAAATCCGCCAGTTGATTTTGAAAACCGCTGCCGAAAATTTACTTACTGAGCGTGGCTTAAGAACACTTTCACCCCGAAACTCCAATTACAAAGGCGTTTGTGAAGGAAACCAAACAGAACGTGATTTGGCCTATCATCAAGGAACGGTTTGGCCTTGGCTCTTTGGGCATTTTGTGGAAGGTTATCTCAAGGTTCATGGCAAATCAGGCGTTAGAAAAATGCAATGGTATATGGAAAAAATTGAGGAAACTATGAAAGAACACGGTATTGGAACTATTTCCGAGATTTATGATGGCGACCCGCCTCACACTCCTCGCGGATGCATTTCGCAGGCTTGGTCTGTGGCAGAAATACTTAGAGCCAATCATTTGATTAACCATAATTTAAAGGAGATTTAAGATATGAAAGTATTGATGTTTGGTTGGGAATTTCCTCCCCATATCACAGGTGGACTCGGCACGGCTTGTTTTGGACTTACTAAAGGTCTGTTGAATAGTGGTGTCGATGTTACGTTCGTTGTGCCAAAAGCTTATGGCGATGAGTCGAAGGACGTTCGCTTAGTTAATGCCTCTGACGTCACAATAGATGTTCGTAATCAGGTGTTTAAAGAGTATTGGGAGCAATTGAAATATATCGAAATTGATAGCATTCTGATTCCTTATGTTTCTGATGATGAGTTTTATCGGATTACTCGTTCACGAATTCACCACACTGAAATAAATGATTCGGTGTTTTCTGCAAACTACAAATTTTCAGGAAAATATGGTCAGAATCTGATGGAAGAAGTGAAACGCTATGCTCTCGTTGCTGCTCAAATTGCCGCCGAAGGCGACTATGATGTGATTCATGCCCACGACTGGCTCGCTTATGAAGCCGGTATTGCTGCCGCAAAAGCCATCCAAAAACCTTTAGTGGTGCATATTCATGCAACTGAATTTGACCGTTCCGGTGAAAATGTGAACCAAACGGTTTACGACATCGAACGCCGTGGAATGGAAATGGCCAATAAAGTTATAGCTGTCAGTAATTTAACAAGAAATGTGGTGATTAATCGCTACGGAGTTCATCCCGACAAAGTGGTAACTATCCACAATGCTGTTGAACCTTCTGATAAGTCGGATTACTACGGACTCGAGAGGGGTGTAAAAGAAAAAACGGTTACTTTCCTCGGAAGAATTACCTTCCAAAAAGGACCGGACTATTTTATCGAAGCTGCCAATAAAGTCCTTAAGAAAGATAAAAACGTTCGCTTTGTGATGGCCGGTTCGGGCGATATGCTCAATAAAATGATAAAACGGGTGGCAGCTCTTGGTATCGCTAACCGCTTTCATTTTACCGGTTTCTTGCAAGGTGCCGAAGTAGATCAAATGTTTGCATTAAGTGATGTTTATGTAATGCCCTCTGTTTCAGAGCCTTTTGGGATTTCTCCCTTGGAAGCGATTAGCTCAAATGTTCCCGTTGTTATATCGAAACAGAGTGGTGTTTCCGAAATTTTGCATTATGCTCTAAAAACAGATTTTTGGGATATTGATGCGCTTGCCGACTCCATTTATGGCCTTCTTCATTATGAAGGTTTGTCAAAAATGTTTGTGGCTCTCGGAAAGAAAGAAGTGGAAGCCATGAAATGGGATTACGCCGCTGCTAAAGTTTTAGATGTATATTTTTCTATTGTAAATAATTAATTTTAAAGATATGAGATCAATTTGTTTCTATTTTCAAGTGCATCAGCCTTATAGGTTGAAAAGATACCGGTTTTTTGATATTGGAAAAGACCATTACTATTATGATGATTACCAAAATGCCTATATAGCACGTAGGGTAGCTGATAAGTGTTATCTTCCAATGAATCAGTTACTTTTGGATTTAATTCAAGAGTATGGACAAAACTTTAAAGTGGCCTTTTCGGTTTCCGGAACTGCTCTCGACCAGTTTCTGCAATATACGCCTGAGGTTATCGATAGTTTTCGCCGGTTAGCTGAAACGGGATCTGTGGAATTTCTCTCCGAAACCTACACGCACTCTCTGTCTGCACTGAAAAGTAAACATGAGTTTCAAAGACAGGTTGGTAAGCATCAACAAAAAATTATGGAACTTTTCAACGTGAAGCCCACAACTTTCAGAAATACCGAGCTTATCTATTCCGACCAAATTGGTGCAATGGTAGCCGATATGGGTTTCAACACAATGCTTACCGAAGGTGCAAAACACATCTTAGGTTGGAAATCGCCTAACTATTTATATACTAACGCTATAAATCCGCGATTGAAAATGTTGCTTAAGAATTTTCAGTTGAGCGACGACATCGCTTTCCGTTTCTCACAACAAAGTTGGGAAGGATGGCCTCTTACTACAGAGAAATTTGTGGGATGGATAAACTCAATCGACTCCAAGGAAGAAGTGATAAATCTTTTCATGGACTATGAAACCTTTGGCGAACACCAGTGGGAATCAACCGGAATCTTTGAATTTATGCGCGCTTTGCCCGGTCAGGTCTTGGCTAATTCCAATTTTACCTTCAACACACCTTCCGAAGTTTCAGCAACTCTTCAACCTGTGGCTCCTATTCATGTTCCATACCCAATAAGCTGGGCCGATGAGGAACGCGATTTAACGGCTTGGCTTGGTAATGAGTTGCAAGATGAAGCTTTCAGTAAGTTATACGAACTTGAGCACAAGGTCAATGCTATTAATGATGCCGGATTGATTCAGGATTGGGAATATCTTCAGACTTCCGACCACTTTTATTATATGTGTACCAAATGGTTTTCTGACGGCGACGTTCATAAGTATTTCAACCCTTATGGCTCACCTTATGAGGCTTTTATCAATTATATGAATGTGTTTTCCGATTTTGAAATTCGCGTAAATGACCGGTATAATAATTTGGGTAATATTCCTCAAAAAACAGAAAATCAGAATGATAACCTTTGGGATACCGCAATTGTCGGAGATGTTACTCATGAGTTTTCATTTGCCATCAATTCTACCTCAAAAGCTGCTCTCAAAAAGACTTTATCTGAAGTTAAACCTGAAACTATCTTTCATGCTTTGAAAGATGTGGACCAGGAAGTTTCTACGAAAATTTTAGCTGTACTGCCAGCCAAACTTAAAAAGCAGGTTGTAGAACTTATCGAAAACGCTAAACCAGCAACAGATAAACAGAATCTAAAAGCGGTTAACTCAATTTTGAAGACACTCTAACCATTAAAATTTTATTTTTTTATGCTTAAAATAGATAACCTATTTGAAGTAAGCTGGGAAGTTTGCAACAAAGTGGGAGGGATAAATACGGTCATTTCGACAAAGGCTGAAGAGTTGATGGATTTGAATGAAAGATATATTTTGATTGGCCCCGATTTGATTGTTGAAAGTACTGAAAACCAGCTTTTTGTTGAGTCACCTGAGCTCTTCGTGGAGTGGAAAACAGAGGTTGCAAAGCTGGGCTTCAACGTGCGAATTGGCCGCTGGAAAATTCCTTCTCAACCAATTGTTTTTTTGATTGATTTTTCATTTCTTTTTCCTGAGAAAGATCGAATTTTTACGGAGCTTTGGGATGAGTATCAACTGGACTCCTTAGCCGGTCGCTGGGACTATATCGAACCTGCACTTTTTGGCTATGCTGCCGGAATGGCGATTAAATCATTTAGCGACTTTCATCATGGTAGTGCCGGTGAGGTGATTGCTCATTTTCACGAGTGGATGACAGGCTCCGGCGTTCTTTATCTGAAAAATGCTGCTCCTAATATTGCTACAGTTTTTACTACTCACGCTACTATTTTAGGACGTGTTTTAGCTGGAAACAACCAACCTCTATATAATCTTTTGGAGTCAGTGATGCCTGATGCCGAAGCTGCTAAATTTAATATTCGCTCAAAATATAGCATGGAGAAAACGGTTGCTCAGAATGCTGATGT
>JAFGWF010000146.1 GCA_016937295.1 Bacteroidales bacterium | reverse complement strand
GGGCCGCAACAGGAAGCGGCATAAACAACCGGCGGGTTGCCACCTTAAATTCGACCTTATTTTGTCTGGTCGATAGGGTCCACTTCATATATAAGCAGGAGATTGAGATAAATATTTTGAAATATATCTGTATTTTGCAATTTTAACAGTTAGCGCCGGCTTGCAAAAAGTGTTAAAACATGCACTCGATCATGCCAAAAACAAAAAAACCAGCAACGCTTCATTGGTTACTGCACTCTTATGCAACTCATTTACTGGAAGCAGGGACTGATTTACGTTATATACAAGAGCTATTAGGGCATAAGAGCAGTAAGACAACGGAAATCTATACCCACGTATGCGAGCAGAGTTTACTGAAAATCTCCAGCCCCTTTGACAATTTGTAAAAATATTGTACACCTCAAAGGTGTATAAAGCATGCCAGAATAAGAATAGCTGGCTATATGCACCTTTTGGTGGGATATGGTGCATATATAAAGGAGTTGGCAGCAAGTTTATAAGACGGACAATTAGCTGAAAATCAATTATGGATAATAAAGAACAGAGTTATAAAATTTTCTTGCAAGCTAGACGATTTGAAGACTCTGCTGGGTTACTTTTTAAAGAAGGGGCCTCTGACCCAAATAAATATTACATACCTGCTTGTGTTATGGCGGCATTTGGACTAGAACTTTATTTGAAATCAATACAACAATTCGAAAAAGGGACAATCAAAAAGACCCATAACATTAAAGATATATTTGATGAATTGACTGACGAATCTAAAGATAAAATTAGAATAAATTTTAAAGACGACGTATTGAGAAATCCACCCCATAATATTAAAGATATTGAAAAAAAAAGTGGAGTTAAAATTACAGACGACTTTGACAGTGTCTTAAGTGATATTTCAAGATTATTTGTTGATTTTCGATATATATTTGAGCAGAAAAATGAGGCAAAATCATTTATGTATATTGAGAATTTGAGAAAAGTAATAACAGGACGTGTTTCCGAATTAGGTATAGATAAAAAATAAAAACCAGCTGCCAACAGCCGCTTGCCTCAATGGGGGCTGATATGGTTAAATCGAGTGAAGTGCTTCTATCAACATTTGTGCTTGGTTGACAGTGAAGTGCTCTGAAATCCCCCGCTGAGGCAAGCGGCAAAACGTTGGTGGCAATGCTAAGTGACGACACAACAAGACAATGAAAAACGAATTAAACGGATATGTTATTTACGGTAAGGACTCTGAAAGAGAAACACCTTTGGGCGTTGTATCCGACACTTATGACTGTCAAGCTATTTCAGACTATGTTCCAACTCGTTTAAAAAAAATCGTTGTCGAAATAGAAGACAAAAGATTTTATAGTCATAATGGCATTGACTTTAAAGGAGTATCTCGGGCAATTGTTGAAAATATAAAGGCAGGTCGTATAGTTCAAGGTGGCAGCACTATTAGCCAACAACTAGCAAGAAATATCATTCGTGACACTAGCAAGACAGTAACAAGAAAATTAAAGGAAACCATTAAAGCAATTCAAATCGAAAAGCAATATTCGAAAGATGAAATTTTGAATCTGTATTTCAACAATGTTTATTTTGGTAAAAACATTTGGGGATTAAGAACAGCGGGGCTTTACTACTTCGGTAAAGAAGTTGAAAAGCTAACCCAAACTGAACTGCTCTATTTACTAACAATTTTACGTGGCCCAAATTACTACTCAAAGAGACCGGAAATTGCTCAAAAGAGATATAAGACCATAAACAGGATTTTGCTTGACAGAAAAATAATTTCAAAAAACAGATTTCAAAAAAATGAGAAGTCTAAAATCATTATTACCGAAACACAACTTTCAAATTTTAAAAATGCTTCCATTCCGTTTATAGCAAATCGTATTGATGATAAAAAAAAGACTATAATATCTTCCATTGAATTTAAAACTCAGGAATTCGCAAGAAAATTTGTTGCTGAATCAAAGTATCCTGTGTCAATAGTTGCCTTGAGAAAAGGTCAGATTGTTGGCTTTGCTAGTAGTTATGGAACAGACTATCCATTTATATCAAAATCAAATGTCGGTTCAACTTTAAAACCATTTTTATATTGCCACCTAAGAAAAAACGGAATTTCGGAATTTGAAAAATTTGATGCTTTTAGAAATAATTTGTATTGGGAAGTAAGAGAAGCAGGCTATTACAAATTACGTTTAAATCTCCAAGAAGCATTATTTTACTCAAACAATAACTCATTCTTAAATGCTGTTAGAAAAGTTGGATTTGGAAATAGCTTAAAATTCTTGTCTGACATTTTTAATAAACCTGAAACTGATTTTTTCCCTTCAAGTGTTTTAGGTGCTACGAAAAATGGTATTTCTTTATACGAATTAGCATTAGCATATTCAAATTATTTTAATTGCGAGAATTTAACTGATGCTAAAACCGAATGCCTTTCAATCCTTAACAAAGTATTCTACGAGAAATTGGGGATTAGGATTGAAAATGCCTTTCTTAAAACAGGAACGACTAATGACAACAAAGAAAGATATGCCGTTTTAGGTAATGCTGACTTGGTATATGCTGTTCTAAGAAATGAAAACGAGCTGAATGATGAATCGAAAGAAGGAAACTTTATGAATCAAATTTCAAGGAGCGTTTCTTCAATGTTAAAACCTAATTTGAACTTCGTATGGATATAAAGACAATTATTAAAGAAGCAAATCCAGACATAGTAATATTCCTATTAACCACATTAATAGTGTTTATTTCTTGGCTTGTAAAAAGTTTAGTTGAAAAGCCTTTGACAGAATCTAAAAACACATTCACGAAATATTTTGACAAACGCATTGAAATTTTAACCGTAGTAAAAACAAGACTGAATTTCATTGCTTACTTTCCTGAAGGCGAAGATAATTTAGAATACAAAAATCAACTACAGACAATTCTACTTACAGACGGCAAAGCGGCTTATTTGAGCAAAGAAGTATATGACAATGTTCTTAGGATATCCATTGACCCCAAAACAGATGAAAAATTGCTATTGGCAACAATAAAAAGTATTGACGAAGAACTTTATAAGAAAATTTCAAAGGTTCAAGACGAGATTAACTTTTATAGACGCTTTTCAAACTACAGTCCTTTAAGACGGTTTGTTGGCATTACAATTCTTTCTTTACAATATGTTGTATCATTAACAATCGTCATTTCGCTTTTACTTTTAATGACAACGGCATTTTTCAATGGTAGTATTTATATAAAAATTGGAGTAATACTGATAGGAATACTGGGACTGTATTTGATTGACAAATGGCTAAAGAGATGAGAAGCACAGCCACCAACACGGGTTTTGCTTCAGGCGGGAAGTTCCGGGACGTTGTTCCGTTGCCACAAATTATACTGTTGATCTTCTGGGTCAATATGCGAAGCTGGGGTTTCGCTTTCCCAGGTGGATTTCCGGTTTTGTTCTTTTTGCAGTAGTTTTTCGTAGGGGGATTCCGGAGCGATATCCGCTTCGTTGGGCCATGCGATGGATGGGTGGAGAGGGGCGAACACAGGGCCTTTT
>JAFGWF010000145.1 GCA_016937295.1 Bacteroidales bacterium | reverse complement strand
GGTGTATTGATATTTTTTGAATCTTTCGTTGTATGTCTGAACAATGCCATAAAAGGAAAACATACCAAGGGGCTCCGGTTTTGTCCAACTGAAAACACGCACTTTCTTATCATCACTTTTTAGTACGGAGATGATGCTTAGTGTGTCGAAATTTAAGTCAATGGAGTTGTCTTGTGAAAGTAATTTCCTGAAATTTCTGATGATATTTCTGTTTGCATGTTCTTGAATATCAATAGATACACCTTTGATAAGCTTGAGCTCATAGAATTTTATACTGTCAATAATCTGTTGGTTATTAACAATCGAATTCGAAAATATAATTGAGTTTAGGAATATAAAAATCAAAATAAACGTTGCTTTCTTCATAGTTGCTGAAATATTATAACTGATAATTGATTACGCAAAAATAACTAAAAATGATTCAATCCGATGGTTTTGCTATAACGCCGAAATCTCTGTAATCTTTTATACTTTTTTGGGGAAAATAGTTTGCCGCAATCCATTTAGAATCGAAATAGTTATAAATTTGCCCTTCGGTTAAAATTATTCTAATGGAGATTATTAATACGGTTGCAGCTTGGTTTTTAAAAAAGCGAATTCATCAGATAAATTTGTTTGTGGAGAATCCGCATGAAGTACAACAAGAGTGGTTTAGGACATTGATAATCAGGGCTGTGGATACAGAATGGGGGCAAAAGTATAATTATGCAGATATCATAGAATATCAGGATTTCAGCAGTCAAGTTCCGCTGAGTTTTTACGACGACTTAAAGCCATACATCGAGCGTTCCCGGTCGGGCGATTACGATGTGTTATGGCCCGGTCGCATTCGGTGGTTTGCTAAGTCATCGGGCACAACAAGCGATAAGAGTAAGTTTATTCCTGTTTCGGAAGAGTCTCTTGAGGAATGTCATTACAAAGGAGGAAAAGATATGTTGGCCTTTTATTATCGCAATTTTCCTGATTCTACGTTGCTAAATGGTAAAGCTATTGGTGTCGCCGGAAGTTCGCATGCCGATCAAATGGGTGACCAAGACAGCTTTGTTGGCGATTTGTCTGCAATTCTGATGAATAATCTTCCCCTGTGGGCTCACATCACAAAGACTCCTCAATTGTCAGTCGCCCTGATGGAAAATTGGGACGAAAAAGTAAATCTTATCGCCAGCCATACCATCAATGATGATGTTCGACTAATAAGCGGCGTGCCTTCATGGATGTTGGTTATTCTGCATAAAGTATTGGAAATTAGCGGTAAACAATTCATTGATGAGGTCTGGCCTAATTTTGAATTAGTGGTGCACGGTGGAGTCAGTTTTAAACCATATCAAAAACAATTTGCAGCACTTTTCAGTCGTCCGGTGAACTATCTTGAGGTTTATAATGCCAGCGAAGGTTTTTTTGGCGTGCAAGACAGCCCCGATAGGGATGATATGTTGTTGATGCTTGATTATGGCGTTTTTTATGAATTTATCACCTTAGAGGATTTAGAAGAAAAAACAGGAAAAACAATTCCAGTTTCGGAGGTTGCATTGGGTGTCAACTACGCCATGATAATTTCCACCAATGCCGGATTATGGCGATATGTCATTGGAGATACCGTAGTGTTTACTTCTCTAAAACCGTATCGCATCAAAATTACAGGACGAATCAGTTCTTATATAAATGTGGTTGGTGAGGAATTGATGGTCAATAATGCCGATAAAGCCATCGAAAATGCTTGTGCTCATACGGGGTCTTCCGTCAAAGAATATACTGCAGCCCCTCTTTTTGACGGAAATGGAACTCCAATCCGACATCAATGGTTAATTGAGTTTGATATAGCTCCAAACGATTTGGCTTATTTTTGCCATGTTTTTGATACTTCTCTGCGTGCTGCCAATTCGGATTACGAAGCCAAACGCTACAACGATATGATTTTAAAAGAGCCCTTGCTCACGGTTGCAGCAAAAGACACATTTCTGCGATGGCTCAAAGCTAAAGGCAGAGTGGGGGGGCAGTATAAAGTTCCACGATTGTCCAACAGTCGCCAAGTTTTAGAAGAGATATTACATTATGCAAAACAGATTTAAAACGGCTTTTTTCCTGATGTTATCCTTGCCTGTTGTTGTCGGTATGATTCAGTCCGATAATGTTTTAGATAGGGAAGTGGATATTTTTGGGGTGAATATCTTTGGGAATATTATTTCCGTAAAAAATGAAAAAGTTTTTTTAAAAACGAATAATTCAACATTGCAATTCGAGAATCTAAGTTTTGGAGCTATAAGTTCCATTGCAGCCGATGATGCCCTGAATATTATGCTTTATTACGAAGATGTGCAAAAAATTCTCTTTTTGGATAACCAACTTTCTCTAAAACGTGATCCGATTGATTTGTACCAATTGGATATGCAATCGGCTAAGTTGAGCTGTTTGAGCTATAATACGGGTTTTTGGGTTTATAATTCTGCCTCAACAGCCTTACATCGTTTCGACAGATTCTTAAATCAAACCTACGCCACAGGAAATCTTTCCATCTTAATTGGAAAGCAAGTTAATCCAATTGCAATAAAAGAAGCTTATAACTTTTTGATTATGAACGACCCGTCAATTGGATTAATAGTTTTTGATAGGTATGGTGCTTTGTTGAAAGAAATCTATGTAAAAGATATTTTGGATTTTCAGATTAATGATGATAATGTGTTGTGGTTGCGAAATGATTCCGTTTTTCAATATCATCTTTCAACTTTTTCGATGGATACCTTAAGAGTTTCCATCAAGGATGCTATACAATTTTCTGTTCAAAGTAATAAGCTTTATTACCTTAATAAAGATGGTGATTTAGTAGCTCATGTTTTACCTTAGAATTTATTGTAACAAGCTCGGATATTTCTTCCGCCATATTTGCGGTCGTTAAACAAGCGCGTATCGGGTAGGGTTAATGATAAGCTGATTTCGTGGGCATCACCCATAATATTTTGATAGGTGGAAATATTGATGTCGTAGGAATAATGTAGGCGCATTGTTGAGGAATTTATTTTTCCAAGTTCGATTCCTGCAGTTAATGCAATAGCCTGAATAGAAGTGTTTTCTGAGATTAATCCGTTTTTACGATACCAAATTCCAAAGATTATCGGTGCGATTTTGACGTTTACACCTGCCATCAAATTCTCGAAATTGGCTTG
>JAFGWF010000144.1 GCA_016937295.1 Bacteroidales bacterium | reverse complement strand
TTCAAAGAAGTAATTATTGTCGCAAACGCTGTGAATCAAATCTTTAATGTCGTAAGGTTTGTTAGGGTCGGAGGGAATGAGACTCATCAGTTTTTCATCGGTGCGGGTGCTTGAGTCCGTAGTTTTCTTCAAAGGGGTTTCTTCCATATTATTTGCCGGAAGGAACGACATCAACTCCCTGACCATCATAATGGTTTGAGCATCATCCTCGCCCATAAAATGAGCAACGCCAGATTTGGTATTATGAGTTACGGCTCCGCCAAGTTCTTTTTTGGTTACGTCTTCATGGGTAACAGTTTTCACCACATCCGGGCCGGTAACAAACATATAACTGGTGTCTTTCACCATGAAAATAAAATCGGTTAGGGCAGGTGAATAAACCGCGCCACCGGCACAAGGACCTAAAATGGCTGAAATTTGAGGCACTACTCCACTGGCTTTGGTGTTGAGCCAAAAGATGTCGGCATAACCGGCCAAACTTTGAACTCCCTCCTGAATTCGTGCTCCGCCACTGTCGTTGAGGCCAATGATTGGTGCTCCATTTTGCATAGCTAACTTAGTGACCTTGATGATTTTATCGGCATTTGAACGACTCAAACTGCCGCCAAAAACCGTGAAATCCTGTGCGAAAACATAAACCAATCGTCCGTCAATTTTTCCATATCCCGAAACCACGCCATCTCCGGGGGTTTTGGTTTTTTCCATGCCAAAATTGGTGGAACGATGGGTGACAAACTTATCTAATTCGGTGAAAGTTCCCGGGTCTAAAAGCAGACTTACTCGTTCTCTTGCTGTCAACCGACCGGCTTGATGTTGCTTTTCAATTCGTTCAATCCCGCCACCTAATTCAGCGGCTTTGCTTAACTCTTCAAATCTTGCGTATTTTTCTTCGTTTGTTTTCATTTCTTTTTGTATTATTTTTATTCAACAATTACCATTGGTTGATGGCTGTCAACTGTATCGTTCTCTTTTACAAGAACATCGGTTACTTTGCAATCCTGTTTCACTTTGTATTCGCTTTCCATTTTCATCGCCGAAACAATCACCACCGTATCACCGGCCTTGAGTTCGTCACCAACTTTTACAAGCACTTTCACTACTTTTCCGGGCATTGGTGACGAAATGACGTTGTCGTCTTCGCCCAAACTCCCTTTTCCGCGCGACATTTGATATTTTGCCTCAGCGTCGATGATGTCCACCGAATAATGATTATTCCATGCGGCAACTTCCAAATTCTTATTGCTGCTGCCTTTTATCACATCTATCAAATAGGAATTGTGGTCGTGAATCATCGAAAACACTCCTGCACGCACCTGTCGGGTATTCACTTCGTAAATCTTATCATCGACCCTTACTTTAAATAAATCTCCTTGATGACCAAGAAATTCCACGGCTGCAATTCTATCGTTAAGTTTTATTTCTAATTTCATAATTGTTCGTTTTTAAGATTAATAGCCGCTGTAAAACATGTTTCTGGCCGATTGTTTCCAACCGCTTTTAGGTGTATTTTCCATACAATCGCAAACGCTGATTTCGTCGTTTATGCCTAAGCTTTCGCGATAGTAAAGCATTGCAGTTATCATTATAATATCTTCTAAATCAGAATGTTTATCAGTCATGTCCATCAGAAAATCCATATTTTGCTCGATGAAACCTGTCGAATAATTTCCTTTGACAAAATCCGGTGTTTCAAGTATTCTATAGAGAAACTTGAGATTGGTACGCACTCCGCTGAGAACATAGTCGGCAATGGCGCGTTTCAATCGTTCAATGGCTTCTTCGCGCGTATTTCCCCAGGCAATCATTTTCGAGACCATCGGGTCGTAAAACATCGGAATTTCGAAACCGGAATACACATAGCCGTCATGGCGGATTCCGGGGCCAAGCGGTTCGTTCAGATGCTTAATCAATCCGGGGCTCGGCATGAAATTATTGTAGGGGTCTTCGGCATAAATTCTCGCTTCAATGGCATGTCCTTTCTGACTAAGCTCCTCTTGTTTCCAAGGCAGCGGCTGACCATCGGCCACTAAAATTTGCGCTCGGACTAAATCAACTCCCGAAACAACCTCCGTAATAGGATGCTCTACTTGCAATCGGGTGTTCATCTCTAAAAAGTAGTAGTTCAAGTCGTTATCCACCAAAAACTCGATAGTTCCGGCGCCAACATAATTCACCGCCTTTGCTGCTGCTACGGCTTGTTGCCCCATCGTTTCCCGAAGTTCGGGAGTCATTAAGGGTGAAGGCGTTTCTTCAATCACTTTTTGATGTCGGCGCTGAACGGAGCATTCCCGTTCAAAAACGTGGACAACATTTCCTAAGCTGTCGCCTACCACTTGAAATTCAATATGATGTGGGTTTTCGACAAATTTTTCGACATAGACAGAATCGTCGCCAAAAGCAGCAAGAGCTTCCGATTTTGCGGCACGAACCGAGGGAATAATATCTTTTTCGTGGCGAACCAAGCGCATACCTTTTCCACCACCACCTGCTGAGGCTTTTATCATCACCGGCAAGCCAACAGATTTTACAATTTGGAGTGCATCCTCATCACTTTTAATGTCTTCTTTAGTCCCCGGGACAACCGGAACGCCGGCAGCTATCATCTTTTTTCGCGCCGATATTTTATCGCCCATCACCGCAATCACCTCCGACGAAGGGCCAACGAAAATGATACCTTCAGCTTTGCATCTGTCTGAAAACTGAGCATTTTCGGATAAAAAACCATATCCGGGATGAATGGCATCCGCTCCCGATTTTTTGGCTACTTCAATGATTTTATCTATCACCAAATAACTTTCATTGGAAGGAGACGGCCCGATATGATAGGCTTCATCGGCATAGTAAACATGCTTCGAGGTGCGGTCAATGTCCGAATAGACGGCCACACTTTTTATGCCCATCTCGCGACACGAACGCATTACACGTAACGCTATCTCGCCACGATTGGCTACAAGAATTTTCTTAATCATGAAATCTGTATTTGTTAATTGTTTTGTACTCCATGTTTGTTAAACCGATAGCTTCGGTTTTTAAAATAAGTTTGTCGTTTGAAGCGGTAAAAATAATCTCTTTTTGCTGTCAGAACGCAACGATTTATTACACTGTTTGTTACATTGTTTTTTATAGAATCAATTAAGTTTTAATATACAGATAATCAACTTTATAAATTGATATTTTACTTAATACTGTTTGTAAAAAAAGCGCATTTGAGGATATGTTTATAATGGAAAAAAGGATAATTTGGCCGACCAAAATTGAACAATTTGGGTTAAAATTGTTTTGTTTATTTTCTAACAATTAAATAGTAGAACTATGACTTATATAATTACCGGTGCCGGCCTCACAATCCATGATGTAGTGAAAGTAGCCCGCCATAACGAAAAAGTAGAACTTGCTCCTGAAGCTTTGGAACGCATTAAAAAATGTCGGGCTATGTTGGAGAAAAAGATTGATGCTCACGAAATTATGTACGGCGTTAATACCGGAATCGGTGAATTTTCGGAAGTAGTGCTCAACGACGATCAGGTGAAGGATTTTCAGAAATACCTGATTTATAATCATGCTGCCGGCATAGGTGAAGCTATGAATTTGGAGTATGTTCGCGGCGCAATGCTTGGTCGAATCAACGTTCACGCTCACGGAAATTCAGGCATCCGTCCGGAAATCACGCTGACTTTAGTCGAAATGCTTAATAAAGGTGTAACGCCTTTTGTATGTCAAAAAGGGTCTGTTGGTGCGTCCGGCGATTTGGCTCCTATGTCGCAGATTGCCTTGCTGATGATGGGAGAAGGCAAAGCGTTTTATCAAGGGGAATTGCTCGAAGGAAAAGAGGCTTTGAACCGCGCCGGTATTGAGATTCCGGGTTTGCAGGCTCGCGATGGTTTGGGAACTATCAATGGCTCAAACGTGCTTACGGCTATGAGTGCTATCTTTTTGCATGATGCTTACAACTGGTTGAAACAAGCCGAAATAGCTGCTGCTATGAGTCTCGAAGCTTTGAAAGCCAATATGGGACCTTATACCGCTAAGCTGCATGAGGTGCGTGGTTTTAAAGGTGCTGTTCGTTCGGCTAATGCTATCAATAAATTGGTTAGCGGTGGCGACTTGAAAGAAGGTAAGGTGAAGCATAAAGTGCAAGATGCGTATTCGATGCGCTCCACACCTCAGGTAATAGGTACCGCCATTGACGCTTTGGATTATGCTTGCTCTCAGGTCGAAATTGAGCTGAATGGAGTAGGGGATAACCCGATTTTCTTTCCCGATGAAAATATTCAACTGTCCGGCGCCAACTTCCAGGGCTCTCCGGTTTCTCTGCCTATGGATATGGCCGGTGCCGCAATCACCATGGTTAGCGTAATGTCCGAACGCCGCATGAATCGCTTGAATAATCCTGCTTTGAGTGTAGGTTTGCCGCCTTTCCTAACAAAAGGTGCCGGTATGTTTTCCGGTTTGATGTTGAGCCAATACACTGCTGATATGATGATTGTGGAACAACGGATTCTTTCGGCTCCCGCCTCCGTTCAATCTATTCCTGCTGCTGCCGATCAAGAGGATTTCGTTTCGATGGGAATGAATACTGCTATTAAAAACTTTCAAATACTTGACAATGCTTACGGAATACTAGGAATCGAAATGATGGCCGCCGCCCAAGCTCTCGACTTTAGAGATTATAGTTTTGGTGCCGGAGTGACTAAAGCTCACGAGGTTGTGCGCCGCCATGTGGATTTTTTGGAAATCGACCGCCCGCTCTACAACGACCACAACACTATGAAAGATTTGGTGCAATCGTGCGAGGTGTTGCATGAGGTGGAAAAAGTTGTAGGAGAATTATAGAGGCATTTTTTGTTGTCGGTTGCTGGAGCGAAGCGGAAGTCCCGTCATAGAATTTGTTCATGGAGCGAAGCGGAATGATTACAAATTGTTTGACGGGATCGGTT
>JAFGWF010000143.1 GCA_016937295.1 Bacteroidales bacterium | reverse complement strand
GCCATTTGGTAATAGCTACCACCCTTAAAACCACTCACGATTTTTAATTTTGGACCAGAAGCAGTTTCCGGCTGTGCAGGCTCGTCTTGAGCCATTGCGGGATTGGTGACAAGGCTCATTAAGCCGAAAATCATCGTTACAAGTAGTGTAAATTTCAGTTTCATAATGCTATTATTATTAAGTGTTAATGTCAAAACTAATAGAGTTAACAAATGTATAGTAAAATCATTTTAAATGAACAAAATTTTTAGCAATTACCAAAAACAATCAAATTTTATTATGGGGCAGTAAGTTGATGATTGATTTTACCTTCATGAACGCCAAAAATCTTTTCAACTCTTGCCTTCATTTTACCGCCAACCATGATTATTAAATAATCGTTTAATTCAATAATGGTGTCGCTTCGGGCATTGATGTGTAATTGTGGTTTACCTTCAATTCGTTTTACTATTCCCAAAAGCACAATATTGTATTTTATCTTTAAAGCCACATAAGCATCATCATAGTTTTTGTTAAGATAGGGATTTTTCTCAGTTACAATATATTGTTGATTGTCAAAGTCTTCGTCGTCGCTTGCGGAGCTTAACAGGTCGATATTCAACTCGGCTACGTCAGGCTCAAAAACATAGCTGGCAACTAATTTCGATGCAATTTCGTTTCTTGCAACCACATGTCTTACTCCGGCGGTGTAAAAGGTTTCTTTTAATTTGTGATTCGAAATAGTCACAACTATATTAGGTTGTGGATACTGATTCCGGAAATTGATTACATATATCAAAGATTCGGTGTCGTCGTGGAAACTTAGAAATACATCGGATGCTTTTTCCGGATTCGCTCGGTTAATCGACTCTAAATTATGCAGTTCGGAATAAAGAACATAGATGTTTTCATTTCCAAATTCACTGTAAATGAACTCGATATCCTTCTTGTTGTCGGTTATTATCGCCACTTTGCGATTTGCTGCCAAAACTTCAAATATTACCATTTTACTGAATTCATTCCATCCAATACAAATGATATGGTTGTTGAAGTTTGTTCCGCGATAGCCTAATTTTTTCTCTTCAATCATTCGGATAATATTTGATGTGATACTACTTATTAATACGCCCAAAATTACCATGCTCGACAAGACGAGTATAGTGCCAATTACTCTTCCTCCTTGAGTTACCGGAGTGATATCGCCATAACCAACGGAAGTAATAGTAACAATTAAATACCAAAAAGCATCGCCAATACTATTAACGTTTTGGTTTCCTCCGGTGTTTTCAAAATAAAAAAACAGCGTGCCTGACACTATCAATGCCAGTATTATTGCTGCACTTATGATAATATAATTTCTGTGTTTGAAATCCAATTTGTAAAGGTTGTTTATCGTTTAACAAAATTATTTGGTAAAAATAAACCTTTTTGTTTGGTAATTAAAAAAATATTTTACATTTGGCACTATCTTATAACCGCTAAATTATTTTAAGCAAATACATAATAACTATGGGAAAATTAAACTACAAATCCGGCTTGTTATACTTGTACTGGCTTATGTCCGGTGCTGATGGAGCAAAGAATTTTGACCCAAACGATCCTGAATGGAAAACCATGAAGCTCATGCGTGAACATGAAAATATTGGTGAAGATGACTTCGATAGTTTTATCAATTCTGATTTGGGATCTGCCGACGACCAGCTAAATACGGTTTTAAGCATCATGCAGCACGCCTCTCTCGATCAAAAAGTGACTGCCCTTGCTTGGATGGACTTAGTGATGATTGCAGATGGAAACATCCACACTAAAGAGTATGAGCTTTATAATAAAGTTCGTAACAAATTAGGAGTTGAGGAAGAAGCTGTCAAAGCCGCTAAACTCAAACTTCCTTCTATAAAATAAAAAGGTAAGTTATTTATTAGTAGTAGGTTATTCCGGAACTTTAAAGGTTCTTTCAAATCGAATCTTTCCTTCGGTAAGGCTTAAATCCTTATCTAAACTCATCCATATAAATAATGGTGTGCCTGAAACGTGGTCTTCAGGTACGAAGCCCCAAAATCTCGAATCCGCAGAATTATGGCGATTATCTCCCATCATCCAATAGTAATTCATTGCAAAAGTGTAGGTATTGCTTTCTATGCCATCAATCCTTATTTTTCCATCTCTTAATTCTAAGTCATGATTTTCATAAACCTCAATAATCCTCTTGTATAGATGGATATTGTCAGTGTTTAATGCTATTGTTTCGCCCCTTGCCGGAATGCTTAATGGTCCAAAATTGTCCTGATTCCATGGGTATATATTTGGTTGATGTGGAAATATATCATTATCAGGATTTGCAATTCCTTTCTTGTAAATCACTCTCTCCAAATGCTTTACCTTTGGACTCTTCTTTAAAATATCAGCCATTTTTTCACTCAAAGTAATCATTCCTAAGTTAGGCAGTTCATTTTCGGTAAAGGCTGTGTCGGAATAAGTCAACGGTAACAAATTATTTGTAATATAGCTGTGATACCCTGGAGAAAAAATGGTGCTGCTGTACATATCAATATCGTCTCGATTGATGTCTAATTTTTTTAACTCCGACTTGGAAAACATACTGCCTGGTTGAGTTATTAAAAAGTATTGATATTGAAGTTCTTTTGGGTTTTCGGCTTTTTTTCCATTAATAAATATTTGTTGGTCAATAATCTCTAATTCATCACCTGCAATGGCAACACATCTTTTAATATAATTCTCGCGCTTGTCAATCGGGCGGGCAATTACTTTTCCCATCGGCAGTTGGCGTCCCGGCGGAATAAAGTTAGGGTTATTGACTTGACTCCATCCGTAGCTACGCACAAGTGCATAATAGCTTTGATTTTGATAGTTGAGCGCAACCGTGTCGCCATCTGGATAATTGAATACCACAATGTCGTTGTTTTTTACTTGTTTGAAACCAAAAAATCGGTAATAAGGGAATTTTATCCACTCAACAAACGATTTGGCAGTTTTGCTAAATGGCATCGTGTGATGAACAAAAGGAAACGCTATTGGGGTATTGGGCATTCTCGCTCCATACGTTAACTTGCTGACAAACAAATAGTCGCCGACTAACATCGACTTTTCCATTGATGGAGTAGGTATGGTGTATGCTTCAAAAATAAACATCCTTATTATACTTGCTGCAACTACAGCAAAGATTATGGCATCAGTCCATTCTCGAATTTTCGACTTCTTAAACGGAACGCGAATGGCTTTTGTTTGATAGGTTTCATTTTTTGAAAAGCCTAAATATGGCATATAATAAAACGGAGCTATCGCTGCTAAACCTTGCTCCCATAACTGATTCTTGTTGAATGCTTTAGCGGTTTCGACAAGCATCAACAAAAGCATGAATACATTGATGAAAGGTATCAATACGAACAGAAACCACCACTTTGGCTTCTCAATAACTTCTAACCAAATCCATGCGTTTAAAAAAGGTATGAGCGCAAGAAATGGCTTTTGTCCGGCTTTTTCGAAAACTTTCATCAATCCGATAAAAGTCGGAATGGCTGTAATTATTAAAAAGATGAGCAGGTTTTGCATTATTTCTGGTTTTAATATTATCTGATAATTGATTTTCTGAAACGAGTTAATGGAGTTTTAGTATTGTAAATCGCGTTAATCATCGTTAAAAATTATGTCGGCAAAATTATAAAATCCCTTTTTATCTTTTAGCCAATTTGCTGCGATTAGAGCGCCATTGGCAAACCCTTGTCGATTAAAGGCTTCATGTCGTATCGAAATTTCATCCTCTATTCCTTTATAAATCACAGTATGGATGCCCGACACAGTGCCTTCTCTATACGAGGTGATGGCGATGGGGTGTTTGCCTTTTGGTAAATATTCCTGTAGCTGTTGCCTTAAGGCGATTGCCGTGCCGCTTGGGCTATCCAACTTCTGGATATGATGCGTTTCTTCAATGCCAACTTGGTAGCTATCACGCTGTTGCATAAGTTTTCCCAAAAAAGTATTGAGTTTAAAAAACAAATTCATACCAATGCTGAAATTGAATGCAAATACAAGACTTCCGTTTTGAGTTTGACAATCTTGTCTTATTTCTTCGAGATATTGATGCCAGCCGGTCGTGCCAACAACAATGGGTATCTGTAGTTTAAAAGCATTTCTAATATTGGATAACACTACGTCAGGAGTCGAAAAATCAATGATTACATGATGATTTAAATCGTTGTCGTATAACTCGTCCCAGTCTTCTTTTTTATCCAGTATTTTTACTATTTCGCAGTGGTGATTTGGAGCCAAATCTTGAATGATTTTACCCATTTTCCCATTTCCTGATAATATTATCTTATTCATAGTCAAAATCTTAGTTGAAACGATAATCCATAAACCGGTTTATGTTGATTCATTGACGTATTGTGCATGGAAGGCTGAATTCGCATGGATAGATTATTACCAATGTCAAATGTGTATAAGTGGGCGTCAACTACAGCATCTAAGATATTAAGCATCCAAATTCCAACAAAAAGAAATGCGTTTAAATCGCGATATCGCCAGTAATAATTCTTTAATTCTCGCAAATCCTCCGTTTTATAGGCCATAAATTCTGTGTCATTTAGGGTGTCTGAGTCAAGACGATTTGCGTAAGCTTGACGGTAATTCTGGTATTTTTTGTTGTTATCAATTATAAAGTAGGTTGTGGTGCCTAAAGCGGCATAAACAATTGGCACCTTCCAGTATTTTTTGTTGTAAACCTGACCAAGACCGGGAAGGGCTGCCGACATCCATCCGGCTTTTTTAGCCGAATGAATTTCTGTATATGAAGTATCGGAGTTTATTTTAACAATGGAATCGCTGCTTTGGGAAAACGCCGCACTTTGCGAAAACACCAAAAATAATAACATCCCGATAGCTTGTGCCGCGATTTTCATTCCATTATTTAAGTTTGTTAAGAATAGTATTCAACGTTTGATCGTCCGAAAACGGTATAGTGATACTCCCTTTTCCTTTGATATTTCTTTTAATTATAACTTTTTGCCCAATAGATTTGGTGATTTCGGTTTGAGCTTGTTTGAAAACCTCCGGAAGCGCTTCGGTTGGCGTAACTCTTTTATTTTTAGGGCGGGAATTCAGTTTTCGAACTAATTCTTCCACTTCTCGCACTGAAAGCTCTTTTTCTTTAATTTCCGATAAAATCTGTTCGCGGTCCGAATCTTTCTCAATGTTGATAAGTGCTCGCGCATGACCAGCCGAAATTTCGTTTTGTTTTACTGCAAATTGGATTGAGTCAGGGAGTTTTAAAAGTCTTAAAAAATTGTGCACAGTGGTTCTGTTTTTTCCGACTCTTAAGGCAATTTGGTCAACGGTGTAGCTGTATTCATCCATCAGTTTTTGATAACTCAGCGCAATTTCAATGGGGTTTAAATCTTCACGTTGAATATTTTCGACCAGAGCCATTTCAAACATTTGATTGTCGTCAGCCTCACGGATAAATGCCGGAATAAAATGAAGTCCTGCTGCCTTTGCTGCTCGATAACGGCGCTCTCCGGAGATAATCTGATATTGATGGCGGTCGGTGCGGCGAAGTGTGATTGGTTGAATTATTCCCATAGCCTTGATGGATTCTGTAAGCTCAACGAGTTTTTCTTCGTCAAATTTATCCCGTGGCTGTTGAGGGTTTGCTTGGATATTATTCATATCTATTTCAAAAACGCCACTTCTTCCTGCTTGATCGCCAACTTTTATGTTAACGGTATCTTCAGTGCTGTAACTTCCTCCCAATATGGCATCTAATCCTTTGGCTAATCCTCTTTTCTTTTCCATTTTAATCTATTTTCTTGTCCTTTGCTTTAATCTTTGTAAGATCGTTTTTCTGAAGTATTTCTCTGGCTAAATTGAGATAATTAGTTGAACCTTTTGAGTTTATGTCGTGAATCATAATGGGCTCGCCATAACTTGGAGCTTCACTCAGTCGTGTATTCCGATGTATTATTGTGTCGAAAACAATATGCTCAAAATGAACTCTAACGTCTTGCACTACTTGCCTTGATAATCGGGTGCGTTGGTCGAACATAGTTAATAATATGCCTTCAATGTCCAACTCAGGATTTATTCTGTCTTGTACTATTCTGATGGTATTCAGTAGCTTGCCTAATCCTTCTAAGGCGAAATACTCGCATTGAACTGGAATTATTACTGAGTCGGCAGCAGCCAAGGCATTAACGGTAATCAAACCTAAAGACGGGGAACAATCAATAATGATAAAGTCGTAATCGTCTTTAACTTTATTGATGGTTTTTTGCATCATCTTTTCCCGATTTGGTAGATTAATCATTTCTATTTCAGCTCCTACCAAGTCGATATGTGCCGGAATCAAATACAATCCCGGAGTTTCGGTTTCTAAAACGATGTCGGCAGGTTTCACGTCGTCAATGATGCATTCGTAGATAGACGTTTTTATAATTTTAGGATCGAAACCGACTCCCGACGTAGCATTTGCTTGTGGGTCGGCATCAATCAATAAAGTCTTAAACTCTAAAATTGAAAGTGCTGCGCTCAGATTTATGGCGGTGGTAGTTTTTCCTACGCCTCCTTTTTGATTTGCTATGGCAATTACTTTACCCATATTTTATTAGCGGTTTATCGTTTGTCCAATTTCGACAAAATGTAATTTTTTGCCGACTTTTTTGAAGGTTTCTACTGCAACTTCTTTATTGACAACTATATATCCAAAAGTGTCGAAGTGCATGGCCAATATTTCATCGCATTGAATAAAGTCGGAGGCCAACACCGCTTGATGGGTATCCATCGTAAAATTATCACCAATGGGCAACATGGCAAAGTCGAGCTTAGTGATAAGTGGAATAAGTTTCATGTCAGACATCAATCCGGTGTCGCCGGCATGATAGAAATTGCCTTCGGACGATTCGATAATAAAACTTCCCGGATTGCCTCCATAACTTCCATCAGGCATTGAACTGGAGTGAGTTGCGCTAAAATAGGTTACACTTCCAAAATCAAATTTCCATTTGCCACCAATGTTCATCGGATGAATTTTTTCGTGGCCTTGTTTCATAAACCAATTCACTATTTCAAAATTGGAAACTATCGTAGCTCCTGTTTTTTGGGCAATGAATAAAGCATCCGCAACATGGTCTTCATGTCCGTGAGTAATAAGAATATAATCTGCCTTAACTGAGGCAATATCAATATGTTTTGCTAATGGATTTGGACTTATAAATGGGTCAAAAAGAAGGTTTTTTCCACCTATTTCAACTCCCCAGCAAGCATGTCCGTAATAAGTTATTTTCATAATTTGAACATTTTGATTTGATGGATTCGTCTCTTGAAAAATCGAAATTTTGAACCGAAATCATCAGGTTAATGCATGATTTCATGGCTAACTTTAGGAGTGCAAATATAGTATAAACTTGCTTCCTGTTTTTTCTCGATTGAGTTAGTTTTTAACAGTAGAAAAGTTAGTGATGCTTATAATTCTTGTTTTTTGTTAATCTTCTATGTTTGAGGTATTGGAGTATGAGCTTTCCATTCCTTGATTTTCTTCAATGAATTGGATAATCTCATGGAGTTGCTTACTGAACTCTATCATGTTTTCTTTATACAAATATATGTTGCGCTTTTTGAAATAAAAACTGCCGTCATTTTTATTAAAAAACCTTTTGCTCTCGGTCAAACTTAGATAGAATTCTCCATTGTTCGTCTCTTTCACATCGAAAAAATAGGTTCTTTTCCCGGCTTTTAAAGTCCTATTAAAGACTACTGCATTGTCTCTTGTGTCTTCCATTACCAAATCAATTTTAAAGTCATATTTCTGTTGACAAAGATAGAAATTATACTATGTTGTAAAAAAAATGTTGTAGAAAATATGCTTTTTGATGATTTTCTGTTTTTCGATGTGAATTTGCTTCTTGTTAAAATTTGTTTGTAAATTGCAGCTCTTTTTGCTTTACTAAATGGGACCTAATCAACGTAAATTAATAAGCTTGCAAAAATGGCTGATAACTTATCAGTTGTCTCTTGCTTTATTGGTAGTTATGCTTATCAGCGCAGTTTGGATAGGTTCGGGTTATTTCGACTTGAAAAAATACCAGAAGCATAGTAACGATATGATTATGAATAGTAATCGGTTGATGCTTCAGCAAGAGGTTAATCGCATTATTCATTATATCAGCTATGTAAGAAAAAACCAAGCGAATGATTCAGTGGCAATAGAACGCATTTTGAATTTTTTAGCAGATTATCGAATGCCTTATGGTGGTTACATTTTTATCAATAAAGCCGATGGAAAGGCTTTGATATTTGATGGGAAAAGGGTTTGGAATAAATCAATCGTGGATATGAAAGACGTGGATGGCAAAAATCTCTATTTGATGGAACTTGATGCCTACAATAATCCTGACGGTGGCTTTATGGAATATAAGTTTCAAAAAATGGGCTCTTCAAAGGTTTCCGACAAAATTTCTTTTGTCAAGGGCTATCACGATTTTGAATGGATGATTGGTGCAGGCAATTACCTTGATGATTTGAATTTATCGCACAACTTATTCTATCATTTTTTTCAGCTTCATTTCTTTAAACGTCTATTCCAAATTGCTTTGGTTTTGTTTGTTGTGTTTGGCTTGGTTTACATAGTTTCGAGACGTGCCAATCGAAAAGCCCAGAAAGTGGTGGACGATTTAATGAGTTATGTCGATAGCAGACTTTTAGGAGCCGAACGGAAATCATCTGGTCAGATGAATTTGGTTTTGAAAGAAATAGACCAGTTTTTATTTCGATTTGATACTTTGGTTGACAAAAAACTCTTGTTAGAAGAGGATCAAAAGAACTATGCTCAAAAATTGGAAACCATGGTTCTACAACGTACAGATGAGTTGGAGAAGCAGGCAGCTATTTTGAATGAGAAAAATAAAGATTTGGAGTCCTTTAATTATAGTGTTTCTCACGATTTGAAAACACCTCTTCGCGCGTTGGTTCATTATTCCGAATTTCTAAATTTGGATCTTAAGGGGAAAGTTACGGGTGAACAAAAATTTATGATTGACGAAATTCATAAGCAAAGCAAAAAAATGATGCGTTTGATTGAGGATTTGTTAAGGTTTTCGTCCACAAGTGGAAGGAAACTTCAAAAAGAAACCATTGACATGTATCTTCTTTTTGAATCAATCATCAACGAAAGTATTCCTCAAGAACGTGCTTTAGATTATTCCATTAAAATTGAACCCCTTCCGAAAATTCAAGGCGATTATGCTTTGATTAAACAGGTGGTTATTAATCTGGTTTCCAACGCTTTTAAGTTTTCTAAAAATGCCGAACTTCCTTCAGTTGAGGTTGGTTTTAGAAGGCAGTCGTCTCATATTGTTTATTTTATTATCGACAACGGTGTGGGTTTCTCTGAGGAGACTGCAACTAAGATTTTTGATATTTTTTATCAGTCGAATCCTGATTTGGGAAATGAAGGTACAGGTATCGGTTTGGCAATTGTTAAGCGAATCGTGGAAAAACATCTTGGATTTGTTTATGCAAAAAGCGAGGGGCAGGGTGCTGAAATTGGTTTTGGACTGCCGATTTTTGATTTTGTGCCTTGAAGTTTGTTATGTTAATTATCGGTAATTCAGTTATAAAACTTTTAGATTTCATTATTTTATTTTTTTATGAGATCACAATGCAAATTAATATATTATGAGGATATTATTTTTAGAAGATAATTTGAATGATGTTTACATTATTAAACGTCATATAATCAATGAATTGCCTCATGCACAGGTGATTCATTTGGCTACTAAGGCTGAGTATGAGTCGATGTTAGACTCTGATTTTGATATGATTCTGTCGGATTATTCCATGCCCGAATTCAACGGAATGCAGGCTCTTGAGATGCGTAATTTGAAATGCCCTAAAAAACCATTTATCATTGTTACCGGTTCGATGAACGAGTTAACAGCGGTGGATTGCTTGAAAAGTGGAGCCGACAATTATATTCTAAAAGAACATTTGGGAAGATTGATTCCGGCAATTTTGAAATCTATGGAAGACTACCAAATGCTGATGGCAAAAATGGAAGCCGAGCGCGAGTTGAGAATAATTTACAACCGTTATCAGGCATTGATTGAGCATTCTGGTATGGCTGTTCTCATTTCGGAAAAGGATGGTGTTGTGACTTTTGCAAACGATTTTGCCAAAACTCTTTTTGGTGAAAAAAAACTGCTGATTAATCAATCGTCCATTTTCCAATTACTTGATGTTAATTCGGATTATTTTGACCAAGAATCTGAGAATGGTGAAAATTATTTTGATTTAAAACTAACAAGTTCCGAAGGACGTGTTTGTTATGTCAATTGTTATCGCGAAGTATTCTATTTAGATAGCGTGAAATCTGGCTATCAGTATTTTATCAAAGATAACACGCAGCAAACACGTATGAAGTTGGTCGCTTCTGCCATAAATCGTATTGCACGAAATGCGCTCTTGAACTCTGATTTAAAGAGCTTTCTGAGTTTTAGTTACAACATAATTAAAGAGTTTATTCAAACGAACAATTTCTTTGTCGCTTTATATAATTCTGCTGACGACACTTACTCCTTTCCGTTTTATATTGACGAAAAGGATGATCTTGATGTGTTTGAAGGAATTAACATAAAAGGTAGTTTGACGGATTTGGTGCGTCGAAGCGGGGAGGCGTTTTTTGTTAATCAAGAATCGTTGCAAAAACTCTATGAAAAAAAGGAAATTTCCACATTTGGAACTGATTGTGCCGTATGGATAGGTGTGCCGCTGACACACAACGATGAAGTGATTGGGGTAATTGGTGTGCAGAACTATAATGATGAGTATGGTCTGACTACGGACGATTTGGGATTATTGGAGCGATTTGCTCCTTGGGTTTCTACGAAAGTGTATCAGGAAGAAATGAAAAAAGAGAATGCCTTGCGAGAGAAACGCTTCTTTGATTTGTTTACCAGTTCGCCTGTTGCCATTGTGGTTCATCAAGATGGGATCATCAAAATGGCTAATCCTGCTGCTATTCAATTGAGTGGTTTAGAGTCTGAATCGCAGTTAGTTGGGAACAATGTATTAAGTTTTGTTTCTGACGATTTTGTTGATAAAGTTTCCGAGCGTGCCAAATTGGTCGCGCAGGGTTTTCCGCAGCCTACTATCGTTGAAAAGCTGAAAACCTATAACAACGGTTTTATCTATGTTGAAGTAACTGCCATACCTTTTGAATTAGATAATAAGCCTGCAAATCAGGTAATTATGAAGGATGTTACGGCTGAAATTAAAGCTCGTGAAGAATTATTGGAAAGCGAAGAGAAGTTCCGTACTGCTTTTAAAACAAGTTTAGATGCTATTACCATTACGGAAGTTGAAACCGGAAATTATGTGGATGTAAATGAGGCTTTTGTGCGCTATACCGGTTTTGCGGAAGATGAAGCAATAGGACAAAATAGCTCAAGTCTTAATATTTGGAATGATGAAGTGGATAGGCAGAAGTTAATCTCCGAAATTCGAGATAAGGGCTATGTGGCTAATTTTCAGACTCGTTTTAGAATGAAAAGTGGTAAAGTTGAAGACGCCTTGGTTTCTGCTCGCTTTATAACATTTAAAAATAAATCGTACTTGATCATGATGTCGCGCGTTATTACGGACTTTGTTGAGGCTTCACGTCAAATCGAAATTAGCGAGCAAAAGTTTAATCAGATTTTTAATCTGGCATCAGACCCGATTTTGCTCTATCGTTTAACAGATCAAGTCGTGTTTCACGATTTCAATCAAGCGTTTACTGATTTGTATGGTTATGATATTGGTGAATTGAAAAACCAATCTGTTTATAGTATCGTTGCAGACGAAAGCTTAAAAATGCTGCCTCAACATATCGAAAGTTTGCGGTTCGATAAAACAATCCGATTTGAAACGCTTCATCTGAAAAAATCCGGCGAAGAAGTTCCTGTTGAAGTGTCGGCACGCAAGATTGTGATTGATGATGAGGATTATATCTTGGCAATTGAAAGGGATATAACCGAACGAAAACATGCCGAAACTCGCCTGAAGTATGCCCGAGAAGAATATAAACGGCTCTCCGACTTGTTTCGCTCCCTTTCCGATAATGTGCAGGCGATGATTTGGGCGAAAGATTTGAACGGTAATTTTATTTTTACAAATAAATATTTCTGTGATAATTTATTGATTGCTAAGGATGTTTACGAGCCACTTGGAAAAAATGATATGTTTTTTGCAAATCGACAACGCCAAGCCAAGCCTGACCAACCGGAATGGCATACCTTCGGTGAGCTTTGTATCAATTCGGATGAAATTGTGATTCAATCCAAACAAACAGGCAGATTCGAGGAGTTTGGAAATGTGAAAGGGAAACATCTGTATCTTGATGTTATTAAATCGCCTTTGTTTAATGAGTCGGGTGAATTAGTCGCCACTGTGGGATTTGGAAGCGACATTACTGAAATCAAAAAAGCGCAAAATTTACTGCGCGACAGTGAAGAGAAATTCCGTCTAAGTTTTAGTTCATCTCCCGATGGACTCGCTATCATTTGTTTTGAAACTATGCAAGCCATTGAAGTGAATGACCGCTTTACTGAACTTACGGGTTACGGCTCAGAAAATTGGCCTGAAAAGTTCGAATTTATTCCTCCTTTCAATAATCCTGATAATGTAGATTATTTGATTGACCGTCTAATGAAGGATGGTTCATTTCGTAATCTTGAATACGAAATTACAAGTGCAACCGGAACGAAATTCAACGCCCTTATTTCTGCCAATTTGTTGAATGTTGCGGATAAACCGCATGTTATGTTGGTATTAACCGATATTACGGAGTTGAAAAATATACAGCAGCAGCTTGAAGTGGCCATTCAACGCGCAGAGGAAAGTGATCGGCTTAAGTCTGCATTCTTAGCAAACATGTCGCATGAAATTCGCACCCCGATGAATCATATCATTGGTTTTACGGAGTTTATAAAACAAGGAGTGAGTGAAGAAGAATTGCATGCTTACATCGACATTATTCAGAAAAGTTCCAATCACCTTTTAGCCCTTAT
The DNA here is from genome assembly GCA_016937295.1 of Bacteroidales bacterium. Classification (GTDB taxonomy): domain Bacteria; phylum Bacteroidota; class Bacteroidia; order Bacteroidales; family UBA1556; genus UBA6267. Next base: position 43,624 of record JAFGWF010000143.1, on the reverse strand, counting down.
CAACGATATTATCGACATATCGAAAATTGAGGCCGGTGAAGTGAAAATGAATATTACACGATTGAATCCATCATCCATAGTGAAAGAGTTAGCCGATAGTTTTGCTTATGATCAGCGGCTTCTATCTAAGCCAAATGTGCGTTTTGTAAATAATTCACGGTTTTCGATGCTGTATCATATCAAAGCAGACAGAGTTCGATTGATGCAAGTGCTTATAAATCTGATAACCAATGCTATAAAATTTACTTTTGATGGATCAATAGAATTTGGCTATGACATTCAATCCGATGGTTTTGTACGATTTTATGTGCGTGATACCGGAATTGGAATTAGTGAAGAATCGCAAAAGATTGTCTTTGAGCGTTTCCGCCAGGCAACTTCACAGAAATATCGAAATAATGAAGGAACGGGATTAGGGTTGGCTCTCAGCAAAGCTTATGTCGAATTGATGGGAGGGGAGATTGGTTTACAATCTACTGTTGACAAAGGTTCGGAGTTTTATTTTACGATTCCATTGTATCAACAAAAAAATAAAAAGGCCGCTCAAAATGCGGATTCTTTCAACGGACCTAATTCAATTGGTTTACTGCTTAGCGATACGACTGATGAGTTTTTGCTCATGACCTTTATTAAAGGTATTTCCAAAGACTTTAATATCCTAAAATTCAATTTTGGCGATTCTTTGTCGTCCATTTTTAATCAAGAGTTTTTAATGATTTTCATTTCGCTTGGTGAAAGCGTTGAAGAGTCGGTTAGGATTCTTAAGGAAATTCGGGCTCGCAACGAAGAGTGGATTATTGTCGGACTTTTAGATTATCAAAGGCAAGTGTATGATTATCAGTTGCAAGACACAGGTTTTTCTGCCTTTATCGAAAAGCCTTTGAGTAAAGCAAAGGTAGCATCTGTTTTTGAGAAATTTTTATCGGAAGATGGTTTTATAAAAGAATCCTAATTTCGGGGTTATAATTCTGTTCCGCATACTTTGCAATATTTTGCATCATCGTCATGGTCTGAATAGTTGCAGTTTTGGCAGGTTTGGGTATTTGTATGTATCTTGGTGTTTCGATGATTGATAAGCTCCGAGGATATGATTCCGGTCGGTACGGCAATAATGGCATAACCTAAGAGCATGACTAATGAAGCTATGAATTGCCCAAGTGGGGTTATTGGACTTATGTCGCCATAGCCAACAGTCGTTATCGTTACAATTGCCCAGTAGATGCTATGTGGAATTGAATTAAAACCGCTTTCCGGCCCCTCAACCATATACATTATGGCTCCCATAACGGTTACAATAATTAATACTGCTGTAAAAAATACGGTAATTTTATAGCGACTTTGCTTAAGACTTTGAGTGATAACCTTAGAGGCTCCGAGAAATTGCACTAATTTTAATATCCTGAAAATCCGCACTAAACGTATCATTCGCAAACTGGCAAAAGCAAATCCTTGTGGAAAAAATACCCCAATATAGGTAGGTACAATACTCAAAAAATCGATAATACCATAGAAGCTAAAAATATATTTCAAAGGCTTGCCTGTTGTCCAAATCCTAATTGCATACTCTAAGGTGAAAAGTGCAGTAAAACACCATTCTAAAAGATGAAAAATGTGCTTTGTTTTCTCGTTGAATGAAGGTACTGAATCAAGCGCAACAACTGTTATGCTAAGTATAATCATTAGAATCAGGATTTCATCAAAAAGCTTTCCTGCTTTGGTATCCGACTCGAATATGATTTGATGTAACTTACTTTTAAATCCTTGTTGTTTCATATTTGTTGATGCCTTTGTAAGGGTTCAAAATTATATTTTTTTTCCTCACCTCCCGATTTTTTTGTTTACGTCTCAAATAATGCATTTCGTTTTTATGGTTTTATTACTTTTGATTTTGATATGGATAATGAATTACGTAAAATACTTCGTGCCGGTTGGATTCCGGTATTTCTTTCAATTCTGATGGTAATTGGATTTATTTTATCCGAAACAGGAACTGTCTCGCTTAGGTTTTTTTCTGTTTATCCGCTCAAAATTAATGGTTTACAGGGTGTTGGGCTTAGTATTTTTGGTCATAGTGATACAGGTCACCTGATAAGTAATCTTATTCCTTTTTTTATTCTTGGTTGGGCTCTGTTTTATTATTATCGCGATTTTGCTTTTAAGTCGTTGATAATGATGTGGTTGCTTTCTGGTTTATGGGTTTGGTTATTCGCTCGAAACAGCTATCATGTTGGGGCCTCAGGCGTGGTTTATGCTTTGGCATTTTTTCACGTTACAAGTGCATTAATCCGGCGGGTCTTTGCTCTAATGGCTTTTGCTGCTCTGATTTTTTTCTTATATGGTGGCCTTGTTTGGGGGTTTTTTCCGGAGTTTTTTCCCGAAAGAAATATTTCATGGGAGTCTCATCTTATGGGCGCAATTGCCGGTGTTGTGGTTGCTTGGTATTACCGAAAATCTGGGCCGCAACGCACGATTATAGAGGACGACGATGACGACTCGCCCGATTGGTTTGAAGAAGTTCAGCACGATTTTAATTCGCCTCCCTTATCGAAAAATGAATAGGTAATAACTCATGGTCAAGCGATTGGATTTTTGCTTTTACCTTTATTTGATAATTTCCTGACTCTTTTTCGTTTATTAAAAAATATATTTTCTTTTCTTCCTTGGGTTTAAGGACTATAGCTTGCGGCTGAAATTGAATTGAAGTGGAATCCGCAAAAATTTTGCTGATTTTTACCTCAACATTATTTTTATTCGAAATGGAAAATACGCCTTTTAAAAGATCTCCTTCTCTAATATTTTGATGCTGTGTGAATTGGGTTTTAATCTCCAAATTCTTAATCAACTCCTCTGTAAATATTTCTTGATCGTTTCTATACATGGTTATTCGAATTCGTCGTTCCAATGCAGCGGCTTTGCTGTAAACCGAATTGCGTTTGTCGTTTGGATTTGAGCTCACATAAGCAGAAGCAGTTTTGTCGCCCATCGGATTTTTGAGGATTAGCATTTTTCGATTCAACGAATCTGTTCCGTCTAAAAATGATATGAAATATCCATTTTCGGTGGCGTATAAAAAGTTGATTAGACTATTTATACGCCTGTTACTCAGATGATAATTATATTCTTCAGTGTTTAAGGGGCTCGCATAACCTTCAACAACCAGCGTTACCGATTTGCCACTTTCCAATTCCGCTTTTAACAATTTAGTCAAGATATTGAGCTTTTCAAATCCACTTTCTATTCCCTTATTAAAAAACATTTCTATCGAGTCCATAGCAGCTTGCCCTAATTCTTCTTCCAATCCTTTTGAATACTCCGCTTTGTATATGTTCCGTTTATCTATGTATGCCTCAAGCAATTCTTGATAGTTGGTCGTTGTGCTATCGGCAGTGGATTTCGGATCGGGAATATCATTGTCGAAATAGAGTGAAATCGGCAGCAATTTTTTTATTTTTACCGGAATGGAATCCATTACTATTTCGATGTTTGGAGGAACACTATCAAGCTTATTTGGAACTTCTAATTCGTTGGAAACTAAATATATATCACTACAACAAAAGTCGGCATTGGGTCGAGTGAAGGAACCGATTCTATTGCTGCTTAAGTAGGCGTCCTCTGAGTTTTTTATTGGAGAATAGTAAAGGTCATTGCTTTGTGAATTGATTGGCAGTCCCATATTTTTTGGTGGCGACCATGAAGCAAGGCCGCCTTCGGCAACGAAAATGTCATATCCGCCGAATCCTTGATGCCAATCGGAACTGAAATAGAGTAGGGGCTTGTCGGTGCGAAGGGCTGGCGTAAGTTCATTGCCTACTGTATTGATTCGGTCGCCAAGATTGGTAGGTTTTTGCCATTTGCCATCGGTCAAAATGCTGTACCAAATATCCATTCCCCCAAAACTTCCGGGCATGTCCGAGGCGAAGTATAAGATGGTTAAGCTGTCTAAATCAAGTAGATAAGGATGGGTGGAAGTGAATCCGTTTCGGTTTAAATAGTCTGGCAGTCGGTCTGGTTTTGTCCATTTGCCATTTTTTCGCTCCGACTTATACAATATACATCTGCCTACTTTGCCAAAGTCATCTTCACATCGCGAAAAAATGGCTACATCAAAATGTCGATTGAAAGTGATATTTGCCGTAAACCATTTAGGATGATTGATTCGAGGGTCGAAATTTACAGGTTCGTTCCAGCCACTTGTTTTCGCTTGGGCAATTTGGATTTCTGCCAAATACGTCTGGTCAAAGATGGAGGCAAAACTATCTGTAAAGAACGTTTTGAAGGTGCTGAATACTAATTTGTTGCCTGGATAATTCACGGGATTAAACTCTGAGTCAACGCTATTTATAGGTTTGGGTAAGTGATAGATGGTGCTTTTTACTGTGTCGTTTTGGTGTTCAAGTGCAAATTTGGCAGAGTTTCGTTGTTGAATGATTTTATCAATATGGTGCTGGGAATTTGCATTAGTTTCTGCAGCTTCAACTGCCTTATCGAACCAATAATGAGCTTTGGTGTAATTGCCGGAGCTCATATATGCTAAACCTAATTGATAAATTGCATCAGGAAATTCTTCTGTTTTTGCATGCCGAATGACTTTGTGAAGTAGAGGAATTGCAGCCTTGTGATGATTAGCATTCAGGTAAAGAATAGCGCAACGGTAAGCCGCAAAGGCATTTGCAGAGTCGGTAAATAAAACTTTTTTGTATATTTCTTCAGCTTTATCAATTTGTCCGAGTTCTTCATAAGTGTTTGCTTCTGAAAGCCATTGATGTACATTGGATTGGCTGAAAATTAGTTGCAAACTGCTGCCAAGAATAATAATGAAAACTACGATTCTTTTTAAAATATGGGGCATGGCAAGTCTTTAGGTTTAGGATGTCGTACTGTTGGCATTTGCCAATTAAGGTTCAGTTCAAAGCCGCCCAAATAGCGACTTGCTTTTCGCAAGGAACTTACATTGAAATCATAAGAAATTCCAAATTGCCATTCTTTATATTGATAACCACTGTAAACAATCACTGCGTCGAAATTTCGATAAAATAGTCCAACTAAGAAAGCCGAATAGGTGGAAAGTTTTTCGGAGCTAATTATTTTAAACCTGCTGCCAAAGACAATTTCGGTGAAAGTGCCTTGCCGTTGTATTAGTATCGCCGGAAGTAAACGATATGGTTTTGAGAAACTTATGTCGCTTTCGATATGCCATGTTGCTTTGATTGGCAACCGTACCGTTTTGTCATTCATTAAGCTTTGGTAAGGACGATTGAGATGCCAAACGGATAATCCTGTTTGTAAGGTAATGTCATAATTTATATTCGTAAACCAATTTGCGCCTGCCGAAATATCGTAATATTGGTAATTGTCAATGGCAAAAATTTCTGTGGAATTGCTTCCCGGATTAAATTTAACACCATCGTATTGATCATCAAAATACAAACTGAAATAATCAATCGTTTTGCCGGTGTACGAAACTTGAAGTCCAAAGCCTATCAAATTTCGTGTGGAATAATCGCCAAGTGCTCGAACGTAATTCATTGAAAAACTGACAGATTGGGTGCCAAAATCGCTGTCTCCGGCTTTATCCGAAAATGCCGAAATGCCTATGCCAAGCATATCGCCTTTCTGTTTTCGTTTAAGTAATTGAGCGTCAATAGTGGCAGCGTATGTTTTAAATGGAACAGTTACCGTAGCCCATTGATTTCGATGATTGACGTAAAATCTCATGCGGGCATTAGAAAAGCCTGCTAATGAAGGGTTTAAATTATGTGGGGCATTAAAAAATTGTGAAAAATGAATATCCTGCGACCGACCATCGTTGAGTATTGATAAGAGTATTAAGAATAAAAAAATGATGTGTCTATAATTCATTTATCTAATGAGTGTTATATTTCCTTTTTTAATAAATACTTGCCGGTTATAACAGGTTAAACTTAAATAGTAATCAAAAACCCCGGGTTCTAAAATACGGCCTTTGAAAGTTCCATCCCAACCATTATTTACGTCCGATGATTGAAAAACTAGTTCGCCCCACCGATTGAATATTTTAAAATCCATGGCATATCCCACAGAGGACCTTACAAAAAGTACATCATTTTTGCCGTCTCCATTTGGCGTGAAGGCGTTCGGAATATAAATATAGGGTTCTTCACAAATTACATCTATCACATAAATATACACCGTGTCAGTCCATTCACAACCCCAAATATCTCTAACAGTAACATAGTAAGTTGTTGAAACAGTGGGTGAAGCAATAGGATTAGGGATAGTTGCATCGCTTAAACCTGTAGTTGGAGTCCAGGTATAAGTGTAATTGCTGCCAAAATTATTGGTTGTGATTTGTGTTGATTGCCCTTCGTAGATTGTATCATCGGCAATTTGTGCGTTAATTATTATATAAATACTTGAATCAATTAATGTTATGGTGTTATAAGTTTTGCATAGATGATCGTCTGTGATGGTTACGGAATAGGTTCCATCGCATAGATTTATTGCAGGATTGGTGTTTTGAGAGGAAGCATCGTTCCACTGCCACTGATAGGGTGGTGTGCCTCCGATAGGATTGCTCCATGCTTTTCCGATACATGCACTCGCACAAGGAATATTCAGTTGTGACTTTGTCGAGGTCAATAGTAGCGGCTCCGGCAATTGGATAGTAGTGACTGCAAAACAGCCGTCTTGATCCGTTACGGTCACCGTATAGTTTCCGGCTTTGAGCTGATTTATGGTTGCAGTATTTTGTCCAGTATTCCATTGAAAATTGTAAGGTGCAATCCCGCCATTTGGGTTGATGACAATTGTACCGTTACTGTCACCGTTGCATTTTGGTGATTCTAAAAGTTGGTTATTTAATACTATCCGTGGTTCAACGTGAACAGAATCTATGCTATAGCACAAAAGTTTTTTATGGAAGACTTTTACATAAAATGTTGTAGGACCGTTAATTGTAGTTGTAAGTAAACTGTCGAAAGGGTTTGAATTCAACGTGTCGGTGAAATAAGGGTTCGATGACCATTGGTATTGAAGATTGCTGTAATTTGTTTTGGCCGTGAGGGTTATATTGCTGAAACAGAGTGTGGTGTCATTGCCTGCATCGGCATCAATATCATAGACTTTAACTTTTTGGACTAAAGTGTCAGTGCAAATTCCATTGGAAAATAATAACGAATAAAAAGTTGTATTTGTGGGGTTTGCAAAAGGATTACTGATGGTGGAATTGGAAAGTGAACTGCTATTATTCCAAAGATAGGTTGCACTGGGGTCGCTTATGGGAGTAAGACCAATTTGAATAATATCGCCTTTGCAGATAGCTTTTTCAGGTAATGTGTCGCGGTGTCCTTCGATTACTGCAACTTGTTTAATGATGGTGTCGGCTAAATTGCAACTTGCTGTATCAGAAATGATTAGGGTAACATTATAAACGCCTCCATTAGTGTAGGTTATGGAAGGATTGCAGTTGGTAGAGGTTATTCCATTTCCAAAATCCCAATAGCACTGGGCATTTGTTGTTGTAATATAAGAGGTGTTGGTGAAATTAATAGTGTAGGGTGCGCAGCCAATATTTGGTGTTGTAAAATCGGCAATAACCACAGGGAGCGAAAAGCTGAATTTGATGACTGCATTATTGCAATTAGAACTGTTATTCAAAGGGCTATAACAGCCTGGTGTAGTAGGAAAATCGTCGTATCCGCCTCCACAACCAGCACAAACGGACTGATATAATTTGCCGGTTTTGTCAAATCTTGAGGTGCCACCGTCAACATGTTCAGCAGAAATTGCGCCTCCATAGAAAGTGGCATAATCAATTGCACTTGCATCGTCTTTTAAGGTGAGAAAATAATAATCGCTGCCATCTGTGGAAGTTTGAAATGCGCCGGAAGTGACTGGAAGTCCGGCAGTTGTGCCAAAATAATTCACATCACCTCCCCATGCCGACATATAGATGCGATTGCATAAATCAACCATAAATGCCGATGGCGACACATCAACCACTGAATCGGGTGAAACCGTGCCCCAAGTAGTGCTCCAAACTAAGGCAGATAAATCTGGTGTTAATTTGCTGACGAATTGGCCTCCTTCGGCTGTACTCCAAAGAGCATTGTATTTTAGCGATCCCGATAAATCTGCTGATTGCCCGTAGAGATAAACATGGTCTTTTCGGTCGGTGTCCACAAAAAAAGACTGGTCATATTTATTTGACCCAAAATAACTTAAAGACTTGATTTGATTACCATTCTGCGATATAATGCCAACAAATCCATCCGATATTCCTCCTTTATAGGTTGGAAATAATGCGCCGGCTGTGGTTTGTAAATTTGTCGATCTTGTACCTCCTGTCAAAACGAGATCATCACTTTGGGTTAATGAAATGGAGTATAACGCATCGGCAGCACTTCCTCCGAGATACGAACACCAAATAATATTGCTAAGTTGGTTGTCGAATTTGACAATGGCTCCATCCTGATTGCCCCCAAAAGTAGTTTGGAACGAATTGGTGCTTGTCGGAAGATTGATTGATCTTGTGCTCGTTACTACATAAATATTTTGTTGGTGGTCGGTTAAAATCTCACCGCGAATCTTATCGGCATAATTGAAATTCAATACGTTATCGGAGTTCATGCCGTCATTACCACTACCCCCAAAATATGTTGAACTTAACAGTTGTGTGCCATCGTCACTAAGGCGGGTGATTGCTAAATCGGCTCCGTTGGGAAAGGTTATATAATTTGTTAAAATATCTGTTGTTCCGCCACCAAAAATTGTGTCGTTACCAAAACTGCTCATAGGGAAATTATTTGATCCTGTGGTGCTTAGGATTAAGAGCTCGTTAGCTGTATTGACAATCAAACTGCTTGGTATTTCGGAGCCACTCCCGCCAAGATATGTGGAATAAAGTAGCTGTGAATTTGTGGGGTCAAATTTTGTAATGCTAATGTCACTTACTCCTCCATTGAAAATCGTGTCATAAGCGCCAACTGTTGTTGGATAATAGTATGGTGAGAAAACCGCCCCGCCTCCAAAGATGTTTCCATAATTATCATACGTGGCTGTATAGCCCCAGTTGTCTGTTACAGCTCCTGTATATGAGGCATATACCAAAATAGGATCGATGATAAGCTCGCGGTTTTTGTCGTAATGGCCAAGTTTGAAGCGCACTTTGTTGTTTTTTACTTCAAACGCACATTCAATTTGCCGTTGATTGCCATTTTCATCCCACTGATAGGCATAAGGATTCATCTCAACAATCTTTCCGGCATTCGTTTTTAATAATAAATTGTTGTTCAATAATGCAACCTTATCTATTCCTTCATAAAATAATTCGATGCTTTTGTGATTGCCTCCCGGTTTGATTATAAAATCCCATTTCAGAAATCCATCATCGCTATATAACTTAAAATCAATATTTTGATATAAATTTCGATAAATAATTAGGTTGTATTTTGGAACTTTTGAAACCCATTTCGACTTGTCGTTTCCAAGGAAATAATTATTATAATCAGACTTAACGCCGAATCCTTCGATTTTTACGTCTGGATTTCCTTGTAGAAAATGTATTTTGTATCGATGTCCTCTAATCTGATTCGGGGGGGTGATTCCCGAGGATGCGTTTTTGCCAAATGCTGATTTGTACTTTGCTATTTTTGAAATATCCTCCGAATTCTGAATGTCGAAACTCATGCAGGTTTTTTCCATCCAAAGACTTCCGTTGGATAGCCGTGCAAAATAACTCACATGCTTATGCCATTGTCCTTTATTCTCAACAAATTCAGGATTTGTAAACGTAAGTGTGTCGCGGTTATGCGCTGTTGCATTGACGAAAGTAAGCAGTAATAATATGATTTTGAGTGCTTGTTTCACTAAAATAATGTCTAATAAATTATTAGGTAAAATTATAAATATTAATAACGTATTGTATAGATAATTTTCAGACAATTTGCCACGCTTTATGGGTGTCTGTTGACGTAAAAAATTATCATATTGAACCTTGTACTTTTAGTTGATATTAATTAAATTTATATATTATTTACAATATGAAAGTTGCTTAAATTGCTCAATGTTAATTAAATCAATACTTTATGTTCTCAAATTGTTGTATAAGTATAGGTTTATTATTTTTATTGAAAAAATCTTTAAAACTTTGTTAAAAGGTTTGGAGAATCGAAAAAACCTATTACTTTTGCAGCCGCTTTGAACGAGGTGTCTCACCTCAAAAAGTTCATAAATTCCTTCCTAATGTTTGTTCTCATATAGTTTGTTTTGGTTACAACTTATGTGAAGCGTTGATTATCCTACGTAATCAGCGTAATATATCAAATATTTCATTATTTGATACCTTTTTATGTGTTTGTGTGGTTTTATTAGAATGCTCGGTGCCAGCCGGGCATTCTTTCTTTTAGCCCTTTTGTAATAGAATATTACTTTAAGAAAATTTTTGAAATATGCAGTTATCACGCACAAAAACAGTATTTTATATAAATTTAATTTATACTCTTCTTAATGGTATTTTTAAACAAAATATTTTTATCGCTATTCTAAAGGATTTTTAATTTTGCACATTATTCTAACTTTTAATTTACTTAAATAGATTTGGAAAAAATTATTTTACCCATTCTTTGTATTCCTAACTTCCAATTTTTGAAACTTATGTCTCAATCAAATTTTATTTTATTGGAGGCTTTTGAGTCATTTCCACGTCAAACATATCGCAATCGCTTCGAAATTGCCGGCCCAAATGGTATTCAAAAATTAGTCGTTCCTGTTCAGAAGTATGCAAATCATACGCTCACAAAAGACATTCGCATTAGTTATGATGAAAATTGGCAACGAAACCACTGGAGGTCAATTGTAACTGCTTATAATTCTTCCCCTTTTTTTCTTTATTACCAAGACGAAATTGAAGTTTTATTCTTTAAACATCATGAGTTTTTAATTGATTTCAATTTGTCTTTCATTCAATATATTCATCAACAACTAGCCTTAAGCTCAGAGTATCAATTGACTACCGATTTTCAAAAAAACACCCTGTCTTTTGCTGATTTTAGAAACGACTTTCACCATCGAAATCAAGCTCAAGATGTTTTCTTTAGTTCTTATTATCAAGTATTTGATGCAAAATTAGGCTTCATTCCAAATCTTAGTGCTTTGGATATTTTGTTTAATTTAGGTCCGGAAATGGCTCGCTTTCTTAAATAATCTTCTTGATTCATTTGGTTTTTTCTTCTGCCAATTTGATGGCTTTATCAAACGAATCCAAAATATGATCTTCGGGAATGCATTTCTCAATGCCATTTTTCACCAAATCTTCCCTAAGTGTTTCACTGACCCCTGAAAATATTACCAAGACACCCTTCGCTTGAATGATTCTTAATGTCGATTTAAGGTTTTGAAAACCAGTGCTATCAATAAAAGAAACATGTCGCATTCGAATAATGAGCACTTTATTCGAAATGCTTATCTCCTCAATTATTTCTGAATAGGTTTTTGCTGAGCCAAAGAACAGAGGACCGCTAATTTCGTAAATTGCAACTCCTTTTGGGAGATTATCGTAGTTGTCGATTATATCAGAATCGACAGTGTTTGTTATGCGCTTTTCGGCAATATCGGCCATTCGCTTCATAAATAGAAGTGCAGATAAAACAACCCCAACTTGAATTGCTATAGTTAAATCTACGAGGATGGTGAGTAAAAACGTGGTAATCAGTACTATTATGTCAAAAAAGGAACCTCTAAGGATGGAAACAAAGGAACGCCACTCGCTCATATTATACGCCACAACAATCAGAATTCCGGCCATTGTGGCCATCGGTATTAGTTTTGCCAAGGAGCCTAAGAAAAACATGATAAGTAAAAGCACAACTGCGTGAGTCATCCCCGCGATAGGCGTTCTGCCTCCATTTTTAACGTTTGTTGCTGTGCGAGCTATTGCGCCGGTTGCTGGAATTCCTCCAAAAAATGGCGTTATGATATTGGCAATTCCTTGAGCTATCAATTCGGTGTTTGACCTATGCTTGCCGCTTATCATTCCATCAGCAACCACTGCCGATAAGAGTGATTCTATGCCTCCGAGCAGCGCAATCGTAATGGCCGGAGAAAGATAGTTCGGTATGTCATTCCAGTTGATTTCCGGTATGTTAAATGCAATATTTCGTGGAATTTCTCCAAAAAATGTTTCGATTGTTGCAACATCGATTTCTAAAAACTTCACTGCTAAGGTGGTTATCACTATCGCGATGAACGAACCTGGAATTTTGGTCGAAACTTTTTTCCAAAACACGCCTATTAGAATGGTGCTAAGGGTGATTATCAATGCGGCAGGATTAATATTTTGAAGGTTTTGGCTGTATATTATCCACTTATCGACAAAGTTTGAGGGTATTTTGTCAATTTCCAAACCTAAGGCGTCTCTAATCTGGGTTGAAAAAATGACCACAGCAATACCGCTTGTAAATCCTACAATTAATGGATGTGGAAAGTACTTTAATAAATTGCCTAATTTCAGGAATCCAAAAATGACGAGTAAGATGCCGGCTAATACAGTGCTGATTAACAATCCATCTAATCCGTAGTTTTGAATAATTCCATAAACGATTATGATGAAGGCTCCTGTCGGGCCTCCAATTTGAACTCGACTTCCCCCAAGAAACGAAATTATAAAACCTGCAATAATTGCCGTAACTAATCCCTTTTCGGGCGAAACACCGGAAGCAATCGCAAACGCAATAGCTAAGGGTAATGCAACAATTCCAACGACAACTCCAGATAGTAAATCTTTGATTAACTGTTGTTTAGAGACACCTGTTTGCAGTAAGGTGAAAAATTTCGGTTTGAATAACATAAGAATAAAAAAAAAAGCTGCTAAAAAAGCAGCTTGTATTTTAAGATTTCAATGGATTATTTTGGTAAGCTAAGAAATTCTCTATGACCCATTTTAGAAGAACTCTTGGCTGTAGTATAAGGTACAGCAAAAACCTTAACCGTATAAGTGTAAGACGCTTGTGGTGCGCCTGTAATTCCGGCAACAGTTACGGTGTACTCCGTATCAGCAGTGATGCTTTCAGGTAAATTAGTAATTTGTGGTTCCCAGTTGATGCGTGCATCCGGTGCACCACCTTGAGAAGCACGATGAATAATATTTACCGGAATATTTGCTCCGGATTTGTCTTTCATGGTTACGGTTGCTGCTGAGAAGTTTGCGTTTGTCATTTGAAACGACCAACGTGGAAATACTAAGGCACTTGGAATATAGCCATTTGGTGGATAAGCCACATAACCTGAATAGGGTTGGCCATTTAAATTATCGCCCCACATCAACACATTGGCTGCCCAGTTTTGATCGGTTGGGTTGAAAACTGAACCTGTGCCCATTGCCGACAATTGTGGATAAAGAATCCATGCACGGTGTCCAACGGCAAGGTTGTTTGCGCCCGGGTCTTCGATGTAACCACTTACCGAATTAACGGAATGATTGGCCTCTAACTCTGAAGAGCCATAACTTATGGCAACATTTCCGTGTCCGGCTGCATCGGCTGCTCCTGCTGTATAACAATTGCCACCGGCACTGGGATAGTGCGTAATGGTGTGATTAGCAATCATATACAAGGCTGCTTCTTGGCATTTCTGATTCTGACTGGTATTCAACGTAACATTGGCTGGTAAGCCTACAAGCTTCCTGTAATAATTTACACGCTTGATTACATTGGCTCTAACGGTAGCATTGATGTCGCCAGGATTACATCCTGAAGTGGCACCCGACCATTGCAACGGAATTGCTTTCGTGCCTAAATAATTATCGTTATATTCTTTTTTTGCCAAATCCAATCCTTCTAATTGCTCTTCTTCTTCATCTTTCTTACAGCCAACAAAGACTATACTTCCTCCTAAAAGGATTAGGACTAAATAATTTAATAATTTGTTCATTCTCATAACATTAAGTGTTTATAAATAATATTGTGTTTAATAATAATGGCGCAAAGATAAAAAATATCTGGCTATCATTTAAGTTTTCGTCTCTTAACTTCAGCAGAAATTAGAGTCAATTCCCTACCGGATTGCCCTGCGGCACTTGTGTTTTCCTCAGCTCTCCTTAACAAATATGGCATAACATGTTTAACTGGACCGTAAGGTAAATATTTGGCAACATTATAACCTGCTTTTGCGAGGTTAAAACTGATATGGTCGCTCATTCCGTATAGTTGGCTAAACCAACAACGATCGTCATTTGGTTTTATCCCGGCCTCAATCATCAGATCTACAAGATATTGTGAACTGTACTCGTTATGTGTTCCATTGAAAATCGCAATGCGGTCGATATGCTCAACGCAAAACTTTAATGCGGCATTGTAGTCGCGATCCGTGGTTTCTTTGTCGGGCTGAATTGGATCTTCGTAACCTTTAAGTGCAGCTCTTTCTCTTTCACGCTCCATATATGCACCTCTGACGAACTTGGCTCCAAGATGATAACCTCCGTCAATCGCCATTTGATAGGATTTTTTTAAATATTCTAATCTGTCGTGGCGATACATCTGAAATGTATTGAAAACTATAGCTTTATCCTTGTTGAATATGGCCATTTCGGTATTGCATACCTCATCAATGATATTTTGATACCAGCTATGCTCTGCATCAATAAGTATTGGAACGCCAACTTCAGCCGCTATTGAGCATAACTCATGAACTCTGGTGCGGAAGGCTTGCTCTTCTTCTTTCTCTTTTTCAGTGAGTTTCATTCCTAATGAAACCTTTTCTAACACTATGCTGCGACCCATTGCTGTTGGTTTGAATACCGAAAATGGAATGTTTGGATTGGCTCCTGCATTTCGCACTGCACGTTTCGTTTCTTCAAAAGCTAACTTAATATCTTCCGGCTCCTCCTTTCCTTCAACGGAATAGTCTAAAATGGATTTAACATGGTATTCCGCCATTCTTGAAATGGTAACTTTACTATCCTCAATGGTTTCACCTCCAACAAAATGGTTATAAACCGTTGGTTTTACAATCCAATTTATGGGAAAATGTATCTTTATAGCTAAGGAAAGCATCCCGTTTCCCATTTTTACTACCCCCGGGTTAGCGATGGTTTTGAATAAAATATGCGCCTTTCTTAAATCAGCATTCGATTTTGGGGCGAAAGCTACTTCCGTATTATTAAAATCTATTTTCATATTGCTCCAATTTGTAAACGTGTTTTCAATATCTATCCTGACAACCTGTTTTTCAGGTCTTTCAAAGTGCACAAAATTAGAATTTATTCTTTTCTGCTGCTTGTTTTGGTGAATTATATGTGTATCATATAAATATGTTTTTAATAAATTGATAATCAGTTATATAAATGTGTTTTTTTGCCTTTTTTCAGGGGCTTATGTTCATTACAAATCTTACATAAATGGTTTTGATTTTTATCAATCTTTGGGTGTGTTTTTATGGAAAAATCAGTAGAATAATATGTTAGCCCAATTATAACAAAAAGTTAACTTTGTCATGTTTTTGACTGTTTAATGCAAATACTAATTCGTTACATTTCTATATTAAATGAAGGTTAAATCAAATCGCATCGGGGATATTTTTTCCTATTATTTCGACATACTTTCCAAAGGTTATCCGGCAACTGAGGCTAAAATTCTGCTTAAGCGCTTGATTTCGTATTATTTAAATGTGGAAACGTATAAAGTACCTGACCTTGTCGCTGATCAGCGGGTAGGGGAGTCTCTTTTATTGGATATTCATTTTGGAGTTAAGAAACTTGCAGAATATCAGCCTATTGAATATATCATCGGCGAAACTCAATTTTATGAACATCGGTTTTTTGTCGATAAATCGGTACTTATTCCACGCCCTGAAACCGAGGAAATGGTGGATTTTCTTTGGAAAAATTCCAGTGCTTTTGTTTCAAAACCTCAGATTTTAGATGTCGGCACCGGCTCAGGTTGCATTGCCATAATGCTTTCCCTTTTATTAGATGCGTCCGTTTCTGCTGTTGATATCTCCTCCGCGGCCATCAATATTGCTCGTAAAAATTCGAATTATCATAGTGTTGATATTCAGTTTTTTAATTTGGATTTTTTAAATACAAGTTCTTGGCAATTATTACCTTCAGACTTGGATATTATTGTTTCAAATCCTCCTTATGTGCTTGATTCGGAGAAAACTTTTATGAAATCTAACGTACTTGATTTTGAACCTTCATTAGCTCTTTTTGTGCCTGATGAGAATCCTTTACTTTTCTATAAGGCGATTTTGGATTTCTCCCTATCTCATCTAAAGCCAAATGGTCAGGTGTTGTTGGAAATCAATGAAAATCTAGGTGAGAAAACGGCAAATTTGTTTCGTCCTTATTATAAGAAGATAGCTCTAATACAGGATATTAACGAAAAAAATCGGTTTGTTTTTGCTTCGGGTTTGCTGCCACAAAGTTTTTCTTAATATTGAATAATTTTATGACGTTTTTTGTTATCCGTCTTTGATTTTTTTAACCAAATCTTTATAAACTATGAAACAGTTATTTTTTGTTGTTCTAATTCTTTTTGGACTAAAGGCTTCGTGCCAAAATGAAATTTCTACCGAAATGTTAAATGCCTTTCGTAAGGATTTTAAGGAGTCCCCAAAGTCTGCCGCTCTTCAAAATGCAATTAGCTCAAATTCGCTTAATGCCTTGACAATTAATCGTAATAGTCTGGCAGACGTGGACGTTTTCTTTTCTCATCAAGTAAAAACAGCAGGTATTACTGACCAAAAATCCAGTGGCCGTTGTTGGATGTTTACCGGCTTTAATGTGCTTCGACCTGTTGCCGCTGCGAATATGAATTCTAAAGAAATAAAGTTCAGTCACTCGTATTTGTTCTTTTACGACCAGCTCGAAAAAGCTAATCTTTTTCTGGAAGGTATTATTAACACCTTAGATAAACCACTTGATGACAAACGGGTGGAATGGCTACTTAAAAATCCAATAGGAGACGGTGGGCAGTGGACCGGTGTTGTGGATTTGGTAACTAAGTATGGTGTTGTTCCTGAGGATGTTATGCCTGAGAGTTATCATTCTGAAAATACATCGGCAATGTCTCGAATCCTTGCCACTAATTTGCGTGCTAACGCCACAAAACTTCGTCAAATGCATGCTGATGGCAAAGCATTGAAGATTATTCAAGAGCATAAAACTTCGATGGTTAATGAAGTGTATCGGATTTTGGCTCTTTCTCTTGGTGAACCGCCCATAAGTTTTCAATGGCGTTTTGAAGATAAAGAAGGAAATATATCGCCTTTAGAAACTTATACCCCGAAGTCGTTTTACGAAAAATGGATACATGTTAATTTGTCGGATTATGTGATGTTTATGAATGATCCATCGCGACCTTATTACAAGCTCTATGAAATTGATTATGACCGTCATACGGTGGATGGAGGCAACTGGAAATATATCAATTTGCCTACAAAAGAAATAAAGAAATTTGCCGTAGAATCTATAAAGAGTAATGAAGCAATGTATTTTTCGTGTGATGTTGGAAAGCAATTGGATATGTCGAGGGGTTATCTCGACACGTCAAATTTTGCCTATCAGCAGCTTTTTGATGTAAACTTGTCGATGAATAAAGCTGAGCGTATTCAAACGTTTTCATCAGGAAGTTCTCACGGAATGGCCTTAGTTGCTGTTGATGTTGATGAAAATGGCAATCCTGTGAAATGGCTGCTTGAAAATTCTTGGGGAATGAAAGGACACAAAGGGCATTTGATAATGACGGATGAATGGTTTGATGAATATATGTTTCGCTTGGTTGTTCACAAAAAGTACATAACTAAAGAAGTGCTGGATATTTTGAAGACCGAAGCGATTATGCTTCCGCCTTGGGATCCGATGTTCAGCCCGGAGTTTTAATTATTCAACCACGAGTTTTATAAAATCTAATTCAATTTCGGATTGGATTTTCACTAAGTACAATCCTGTTTCTAAATGGGAACAATCAATCCTTATTTCCGAGCTATTGCTGGCTTTGGTCGAAAAAACATTTTTACCGTCAAGAGTTAAAATTTCAATCTGATAGGTTCTGAATGATTGTAAATTGCTTAAGGAGAATGTGTTATTGGTAGGGTTGGGATATAAAATCGGCTTTAGACTCTCTGTTTTTCCGTCAATTCCTAAAGTTCCTGTATGAAAAAACGCCTTCCAACCTTGGTCTTGATTTGCTTCGTTTGTTGCAAAAACAATCATCATTTTGCCGTTTGTGGCGGTTATCGCCGGTGGAATCTGATTGCCTGAAAACTGACCTAAAGTGGTAACCGGTGAAGTTGTGGGATCATAAATTACTACCCAATCCTGACCGCTTTCCGTGTCGAATTCGGTGAAATGTATTGTGATTGCCGAGTTTTGTCCGCTTTCAATCATCCACTTGCAAAGAATACCATTATTATATTTGTTGGTGTCGCTTCCGTCAGAAATTATTCCAGCCGAATCGGTAATGGTTTTTATTGAAGTGCAGTAAACCGGAAAATTGGAGCTGAATGAGAGATCAAACCCATCAGCCGTGAAATTTTGATCACTGACAAATCGAACAAGTATTTTGTCTCCTGTGCTTTGTAATGTGCTGAATGTGTTGCCGTTATGAAGTTTAAAGAGTAGGGAATCTTGTACAGTTTCGCCATCATAGAAAAATAATGTATCACCTTGGTTTAGGTCTAAACGATCAATCTTTACCTTAATACTTTCAACAATCTGAGAAGGTGAAATAAGCCATCTGCAATCGGTATTTGTGGCGTAGTTGACCGGACCTGAACCATCGAAAATGTTTCCGTTAGAAGATGTTATTGAAACCGGTGTTGCATTGCAACTAATTGGGAAATAGGAGCTTGGAGGTGTGATGTCGAATATGGCTCCTTGTCCGATATTAAAATCGCTTCCACCTGGATTGAGTCCATCTAAATAAAAATATCCATTATAACTTCCACTCCAACCCCAGTTGAAATGGAAATAATCACTTCCCTGATAACCATCTAAATTAAACGCGTGTCCCGAACCTCCTCCGGCTGGATAACCGTGGTAATATAACGGTATTTTGCTGTCTAAATTTTGTATCAGCTTTTGACTCCACTGGGCATCGCTATACGTGTTTTTACTGTCGATATACACTGAGGAAGAATAATTATAATAGTTTTTTAAAGCCGAAACGACATTGTTCGACCATGCCCCGCTGCCATTTGGACTATAATTCATATCCACTGAAACACCACAATGATAAAGCAATTTAGCAATTTCTGCGTTTCCTGCATTAGGCATTGAATTGGTCATGGCATACCAATCATACGTGGTGTTCCCGTAATCAACAGTTTGCATTCCATAACTGTAATCATAATAGGAGTAGCTGCCTGTGCCTTGAGTGGGATACTTATAATAATTCATCACCTGAGCCATGGCTACTGCCACACAACCGGCATACACATGTCCTCCGGGACCGGCAACATCTGACGGACAAAGCTCATTGTATTTTGCCCCTTGATCCCATGTGGTCAACAGTAAGGGTTGTTGCGATTTTCCACTGAAAACCTGCAGCTTCGATGTATTAGTTGAGACTAAAGCCGCCCATAAACTATCTATTATTGAGGTTGATGCTAATTTTTTTGATTGGATTTCGCCTATCTGATTTGCATAGTTCTCTAACCAAAACTCAAGTGCAGGAGATTTCGTTTCATTTGTGTTAACATTTCCAAATCCATAACCTACAACTGGTATGGCAGCATCATCTGCCGATATAATTACAAATGCACCTGCATCAAATTTAAATAAATACAAGCCGATGCCTTTACTGTGATTAATCGTTTCAACATCAGCGATTACAAGATTTTGATATGGCGTTTCTAAATACTGGTTGATTCTTTCATACAGAAAATTTGTTGCAACTTTGGCGGCAGTTTCTTTTGAAATAGGTTTAGCGTTTAAGCTATTAAAACTAATTACTTGAATTATAATTAGTAGCCATGTGAATCGCATAAAGGTGGAACAAAACCGGGCTTTTATCTTAGAAATCAACATAAATCGTTATAGTGTTATTGTGAGCCGCAAATGTACAAAATTCAGAAATAAAATTGGGGAATCATTATTGTTTGATAAATTGCATTAAATCAGCGCGATAGACTTACATTTTGGGTGCAATTTCAAGATATGCTTATATTTTATCAATCAAATTAATACTTCTTTCAGTAACTTGTCAGGGGTAAAGACAGAAATTAATTTCTACTTTTGTGGCATAGTTGCTTTTATATTTTTAGTTGAATAACTAATTCAATTGCAGCCTTCGGGAATTATTTAACAGGTTTAAAATGAAAAGAATAGTAATAAATATTGGAGAGTTAGTAGGCATTACCGATTCCGATAAACGCTTTGCCTCCGGTGCAGATATGCAAAAACTGAATACCATATCAGATGCCTTTTTGACTTATGAAAATGGGATAATCGTTGAATTTGGCAAAATGGCTGATTTAGGTAATATGTCTGATTATGAAGAAATTACTGATGCAAAAGGGCAAATGGTTTTTCCTGCCTTTGTCGATTCTCATACGCATTTAGTTTACGCAGGAAGTCGCGAAATTGAATATATCGACAAAATCAAAGGTCTATCCTACGAGGAAATTGCTAAAAGGGGAGGAGGGATTCTCAATTCTGCCAAATTGCTGCATGAAACCTCTGAAGATGAGCTGTTTGAGCAGTCTTTGCCGCGAATTTATAGCATAATGTCTATGGGTACTGGGGCAGTGGAAATCAAAAGCGGATATGGTTTGACGACCAATGACGAGCTGAAAATGCTTCGTGTGATTCGACGTTTAAATGCTGAAACCCCTATTTTAATTAAGGCCACATTTCTTGGAGCTCACGCTGTTCCGGCTGAGTTTAAAGGCCGTCAGTCGGATTATGTGAAACTAATTATCGATGAAATGCTTCCAAAAGTTGTGGATGAAGGCTTGGCTGATTTTGTGGATGTGTTTTGTGATAAAGGATTTTTTACTACCGACGAAACGCACGACATTTTAAACGCTGCTACAAAATTGGGTTTAAAACCAAAAATACATGCCAATGAACTGGATTATAGCGGCGGAATCGAGGTAGGTGTTGCTCATAACGCTTTGTCGGTTGACCATCTCGAATATACTGGAAATGCTGAGATTATGGCGCTTTTAAAATCTGAAACCATGCCCACAATTCTTCCTGGAGCGGCTTTTTTTCTGGGGATGAAATATGCTCCGGCTCGAAAGATGATTGATGCCGGCCTCCCTGTGGCTCTTGCTTCTGATTTTAATCCGGGTTCATCGCCTTCGGGAAACATGCAACTTATTGCCTCAATGGGTTGTATTCTTTATAAAATGCTTCCCGAAGAAGTGATAAATGCAACAACCATCAATACCGCTTATGCTATGAATATCGCTGATAAGGTTGGCTCAATTGCAATTGGCAAACAAGCTGATTTTTACATAGCTAAGCCAATGCCTTCCTATAGCTATTTGCCTTATAGCTATGGTGATAATAAAGTGGAACGAATGTTTATCAAAGGGGAACTAATTCGATTTTAACAGGAGTATTAAGATTAAAATATTGAAAATCTAAACTATATAAAATGAAGAAATTGATTGAATGTGTGCCTAATTTTAGTGAAGGCCGTGATATGGGAATTATTAATCAAATTACCGCAGAAATTGAAAAGGTGGAGGGAGTAAAATTGGTTGACGTGGATCCCGGTCAAGCGACTAATCGCACTGTTGTTACAATGGTGGGAACTCCTGAAGAGGTTTTGGAAGCTGCTTTTAATGCAGTTAAAAAAGCTAAGGAGTTGATTGATATGCGGAAACATCAAGGTGCTCATCCTCGATTTGGGGCTACTGATGTTTGTCCTTTAGTACCGGTTTCCAATATCACTATGGAAGAAACGGTTGAATTGGCACATCGTTTAGCTAAACGTATTGGTGAAGAGTTAGAAATTCCGGTTTATTGCTACGAAAATGCGGCAACATCGGAAGTGAGACGCAACTTAGCTAATTGTCGGTCAGGTGAATATGAAGCCTTGCCGCAAAGGATAGTTACGGATGAATGGAAACCGGATTATGGTCCTTCAAAGTGGTCGGAAATGGTAGCCAAAAGTGGCGCAACCGCTGTGAGTGCAAGAAATTTTCTTGTGGCGATCAACTATAATTTGAACACAACTTCAACGCGCCGTGCAAACGCCATCGCCTTTGATGTGCGTGAACGGGGTAGGCCAATGCGTGAGGGAAATCCTATCACCGGAAAAATTGTGAAAGATGAAAAAGGTAACCAAGTGATGATCCCCGGCACTTTGAAACATACTAAGGCAATAGGTTGGTTTATAGATGAATACGGAATAGCACAGATTTCGATGAATATGACTAATATTGAAGAAACGCCTATTCATCTGGCTTTTGACGAGGTTTGTAGAAAAGCTGCTGAACGGGGGATACGGGTTACAGGTTGTGAGTTGGTTGGCGTTGTTCCTCTTAAGGCAATGCTTGATGCCGGACGGCATTACCTGCGTATGCAACAAAGAAGTACGGGTGTTTCAGACGCTGAATTGATTAAAATTGCTGTTGCATCTCTCGGATTAAATGATTTATACCCTTTTGAACCAAAAAAGAAAATTATTGAGTATATCCTTGAAAATGAGGCTGATGAAAAGCTGATTCGAATGGATTTAAAATCATTTGTTCACGAAACTGCGTGTGAATCGCCTGCTCCGGGTGGCGGATCTGTTTCTGCCTATATGGGTGCCATGGGTGCGGCTTTGGCTACGATGGTTGCAAACTTATCCTCTCACAAACGCGGTTGGGACGACCGTTGGGAAGAGTTTGGCGATTGGGCTGAAAAAGGTAAAAATCTTCACGATGCTTTACTTCGTTTGGTGGATGAAGATACTCGCGCGTTCAACAAAATTATGGATGCTTTTGGCTTGCCAAAGAAAACCGAGGACGAAGCCAAAATTCGTACCGCTGCAATTCAGGATGCTACTAAATATGCAACCGAAATTCCTTTTAAAGTGATGACACTTTGCTATGAATCTATGTTTATATCCAAAGCAATGGCCGAAATTGGTAACCCAAACAGTGTTTCGGATGCCGGCGTTGGAGCTCTTGCTGCAAGAGCTGGTGTTCAAGGTGCATTTTTAAATGTGAAAATTAATGCTAGCGGATTGGCAGATAAAGACTTCGCTGCTGAAATTGTCGCCAAAGGTGCTGATATTGAACAGAAAGCCATTAGTTTAGAAAAGGAAATTCTGGCTGTAGTAGAGTCTAAACTTTAAATCGTACTCTCGGTTTAATCTTCTTTTTGGACGAAGAATTGGAGTGCCAATTCATAACTTTTTAAACCAAAACCGCTGATGCTTCCAATACAGGCTGCTCCAGTAAGGGAATGATGCCTGAACTCTTCTCGTGCAAAAATGTTGGAAAGATGAACTTCAACTACAGGTGTTGAAATTGCTTTAATGGCATCGTGAATGGCTACGCTTGTGTGGGAATAACCACCTGCATTTAAAATTATTCCATCGCAGTTTTTTGACCAATCATGTATTTTGTTAATGATTTCACCTTCGATATTTGATTGAAAATAAGTCAGTTGAATGTCGCCAAACATTGTTCTTAATCGGACCAAATAATCTTCAAAACTTTCATAACCATAAATTTCCGGCTGTCTCTGTCCTAAGAGATTCAGGTTAGGGCCGTTAATAATTATTATTTTCATCGTTGTCGTTTTCGTGTTAAATTATATTGTTATTTCAGAGCGATTCTAAATTCTATTTATCCAATATATACTTTACTGATTCTTTGATATGGATTACGGGTTCAATCACTAAATTCTCCTGAAATTTTTGGGGTGACGAAATCAAACTAAGGAGTAATTTGGCAGCCTTATCCCCAATTTCTTCAGGGTGTATTTGAATCGAAGAAATGGGCGGAGTCAGAATGCTGAAAACATCTAAATAGTCAAAACTGATTAAGGATACATCATTTGGAATCAATATTTTATTGCGTTGGAAGCATTCAATTAAGGCTAAGGTGATTTTATTGTTTCCGGAAAGAATAGCGGTTGCTGAATGTTCACGCAGGTTCAAGCAGTCGAGCTTGTGATAGATGGGTTTGCTCAAATCTTCCAAATCGAATTCGGCATAAAATTTCTTTCTGAATGGAATATTCGCCGCTTTTAATGCGTCTTTGTAGCCTCTTATTCGATCTGCCATAACACTTGTATTTGTCGGTTTTATTGCAATAAAGGCAATGTGTTTATGGCCGAATTCTATTAATTTTTTTGTGGCTTCAAAGGAGCTTTGATAGTTGTTTGCAACAACATAAGGAATGTCAGAATTGGGGTAATGACGGTCGATGAATACCAACGGGATTTCTAATTGGGTCAATTCCTTTTTTACTCGGGAAGAATAGGGACGAGTAGGAGAGAGGATTATGCCATCAACGCCTCTTTCGACCATAACATTAATGATATGTTTCTCTTTGTCAGGGTTTTCATAAGTGCTGCTAAAAAGAACATTATACCCATTTTTGTCAAATTCGTTTTCGATATTGCGGCAAATTCGTGCATAAAAAGGGTTGGAAATGTCGGCTACCACAATGCCAATTGTCATGGATTTGCCTGTTCGCAGCCCTCGCGCAAAATTGTTGGGAATGTAGTTTAGTTCTTTGACTTTCTTTAATACTCTTCGTTCTGTTTCAGCACTGACTCCTTTTTCTTTGGCACGTCCATTTAGAACAAATGAAATCGTTGTCTTTGAGATATTTAAGCTTTTTGATAAATCAGTTAATGATACCCTTTTCATTTTAGTTAGGATTAGTTGATTTTATGACATTTGTAAGTTTGTTTGTAGATCCCTTGTTATGACTTGTTCCCCCTCCTTGTTTTATATGAAATTTCAAATTGATTAACTGTTGAAATTTGGACACAACTCTTTATAAATCATGTAATTAATTTCGTCAAAGCAAACAAAAATAATGAGCATGTCACTGTTTTGTTCATCTAAAAATTGTTGACATGTTTGTATAGCAATTTCGGCAGCATCTCGTTTTGGAAAATTGTAAGCACCCGTTGATATATTGGGGAATGCAATGGACTTGCAATTATTCTTTTGAGCAAGCTCCAAAGAATTCTTGTATGCCAACCTTAACAATTCTTCTTCGTTGGAGTTGCCATTTTGCCAAACGGGTCCAACGGCATGAATAACAAATTTTGAGGGAAGATTATATGCTTTAGTAATTCGTGCCTCTCCTGTTGGACATCCGCCCAATTCCTTGCATTCATCTAAAAGCCCTGAACCGGCAGCCCGATGTATTGCTCCATCAACACCTCCACCGCCTAATAATGAGTTGTTTGCGGCATTAACAATTGCGTCAACATGTAATGTTGTAATGTCTCCTTTAATAGTCTTTCTCATGAGTTCTTTTCGTTTTGCATCCACAAAGTAAGTTGTGGAAAAGGTATTGTAATGTTATGATTTCTAAATGATTGGTCAATTTTGTATCGAATATCACTTTTAGTGTTTTCCATGCCGAAAATATTATCCGACCAAAAGAATAACTGAAAATCTAATGAATTATTTCCGAAATTACTAAACCGAACAAATGGACTCGGTTGGTTTAAAACATCAGCATGATTACTTGCTGTCTCCAATAATAACCGTTTAACTAATTCAACATCAGAACCATAAGCTACACCAACATCTATCTTTAAGCGAATGTTGTTTTCATCTAATGTCCAATTAACTACATTTTCTTCCACAAATTTTGAATTTGGAATTAGTAAATTTGTGTTGTCCCGAGTGAGTATTTTCGTAGCTCTAAGGTTGATTTCCAATATTTTACCAATTTCATTATCCACCTGAACAATGTCGTTTATCCTTATAACTTTTCCGAATAATAGTATAATTCCAGATAGAAAATCTTTAAAAATATTTTGCAACCCTAACCCAACTCCGACTAAGAGCGCTGCTGAACTTGTAAGGAGAATTGTTGTATTGACTCCAAGCATGTCCAATAGCATAATGATGACTATTGTTGATAGTATGTATTTGATTATCTGATAAATACTATAAATATCACCGTATTCTAAGTTTTTTTTCTTCGATTGAAATTTAAAGAATTTTTTTAAAAGCCGAAGCAAAACAATGGTTAGCATAATGAGAAATACCATCTTTATAATCACAAAAAACGTGATATTTATGTTGTCGTAGCTGATTAAAGTGGTTTCTAAAAAAGTTCTCATTTAGAAAAATTATGGTTTAGTTCGTAAAAGCAAAGATAAACGATTTTGTTTTTCAAATTGCAAATGAATGGATTGTCATACAACTATATGGTATTTATGTTTAACTAATTTTGCATGTAGTTATTAATCAGTGTTATACATATCGAGAATTACATGGTTTGCAGTTCTTCATTTGAGCTCAATTTTTAGTTGTTTTCTTAAGTTTTTATAGATGGCTTTATGGAAAATTGACTTCAAAAATTTGAGATATAGCAATTATTTTTATGCAAAACTTGCTTCCAGTCGGGCTTTTTTTTATAGTATATTAGCCCCTTCGTAGATTAACCTAAAATTCGATAAAATGATAAATATAGATTGGAAAAAGTTGGTTTTTGGTTACACAAAAACTAATTATAATGTTCGCTGTTATTACCGAGATGGGAAATGGGGCTCTTTGGAGTTAAGTTCCTCAGAAACTATCAATATTCATATCGCTGCAACTGCATTGCATTATGGTCAGGAAGCTTTTGAAGGATTAAAGGCATTCATGGGTAAGGATGGTAAAGTTAGAGTTTTTCGTTGGGAAGAGAATGCAAAACGACTCCATCGTAGTGCCGAAGGTATTTTAATGGCTCCGGTTCCGGAAGAGTTGTTTCAGAAAGCTCTTTTTAAGGTAATCAAACATAACAAAGATTTCATCCCTCCTTATGGTAGTGGCGCTTCGCTTTATATTCGCCCTCTCCTTATTGGCTCTGGGGCTCAAGTTGGGGTTAAGCCTGCTAATGAATATTTGTTTGTAATGTTTGTAACTCCTGTTGGCCCTTACTTTAAAGAAGGTTTTAATCCTGTTGATATTCAAATTGTTAGAGATTTTGACAGGGCTGCTCCTCTTGGTACTGGGCACTTAAAAGTTGGTGGAAACTATGCGGCAAGCTTACGTGCCGGTGTTCGTGCTCACGACGAAGGTTTTGCGTCTGCTCTATTCTTAGATGCCAAAACGAAAACTTATATTGATGAAGCTGGTCCGGCCAATTTTTTCGGCATTGCTAATGGAAAATACATTACTCCGGATTCTACATCCATTTTGCCTTCTATCACCAATATGAGTCTTCAAACTTTGGCCACCGAAATGGGACTTCACGTTGAGAAAAGACATATTACATTGGAAGAATTGGCTCAATTTGAGGAAGTTGGCGCTTGTGGTACGGCCGCAGTGATTAGTCCTATAAAGAAGATTCTTGACCGTGATTCTAATCGTGTTTTTGAATACTGTAAGGACGGCAAAGCAGGGCCAATCTCAACAAAATTATATCAAACGTTACAGGGAATTCAGTTTGGCGATATCGAGGATAAATACAACTGGATAACTTTTGTTGATTAACAATATGACGAATTATTGGCTAAGGCTGTTTTGATATTCAAAACGGCCTTTTTTATCCTCCTGACCCACCGGTTACCATTTTTTGATATTCGCCACTGTGACTTGGGTCAATTTCAACTAAATAGTTCCTTGCCGTTGCTTTCTCATTCGCCGGCGCTTCTCCAAACACGCCTATAAATTCATCTCTTTTGGCTTCCATAAGTAAATTGAGAATATAAAGACCAGGTCTGGAACGATGAACCTTTGTTAATAGTTGAAGCGATTGTAAAATTTCTGTTCGGGCTTTTGTCTGTTTGTCATACATCTGATCCAAACCTAAACGGTGATAACGATAAGTAAACGTTCGGTAATCATCATAGGAGCCATTCAAAATATTTTCAATGAGCCAATATCTGTTTCTTTGCGATTCATAAGATTTCCATCCGGCTTCGGAAGCATTCTGCGCATTATTTACAATCTGCTGCGCCGTGTTGAAATAAGGACTTCCGCCATGATCGCTAAAACTGTCGAAATCAAGACCTATAATAATGTAGGCGTAAAAAGCTAATACGGATGTCAGATTGCTCTCAAAACTCGTGGGTTGAAAGTTCAGTGGGTCATACTCTACATATTCAAATCCAAAATCATTGTCTATATAGTTGATCATTACGCTGTTATAGGATGTGTTAAAGACAGGTCGTCTGGATTGAACTTGAATAGAAGCAGTGTATAAATCTCCGTTTTTTGTTTTAAGGTTAATAAATATGCTGCATTCAATACGTTCTTCTGTTTTTATAGAACGATCTGTCCAGCGGGTTGTGTTCATAAATTCAAAAACGGCTTTTTGCAAGGTTTGAAAAACCCGAATATCCGTAGTTTGAATTTGTGAATGATTGACAGAAACTTGGCAATTCAATTCTTGGCTTTGCAATGGCAAAACGAACGTTATGATTGTAATCAGTATGAAAATTAGTTTTTTCATACGACTAATTTTTTTTGAAACATCTCTAAAGCGTGGTCTAAAATATCATTTGCTACCATATCTTTCGATTTTAAAGGAAATACTTTAGTGCTACCATTTTTATCAATAATGGTAATTTGATTTGTATCAAATCCAAAACCTGAACCGCTGTCCCTTAAGGAGTTAAGTACAATAAAGTCCAAATTCTTTCGTTCCAACTTTTGTTTTGCGTGTTCCATTTCTTGATCCGTTTCCAAAGCAAATCCAATTAATAACTGATGCTCTTTTTTTTGTTTGCCCAAATTGAAAAGTACATCAGGAGTAGGAATTAACTCAATAACAGGAGGATTATTGCCTTTTTTTATCTTCTTGTCTGAAATGTTCTTTGGTTTAAAGTCGGCAATAGCAGCAGCCATAATGGTGATGTCGGACGATGGAAAATGTTTTTCACATTCCCTTAGCATGTCATCTGCTGTAGTAACTTTGGTTTGCTTAATTCGCTGATGATTTATTTCAGGAACCCCAGGGCCACTAATAAGCTGAACCTCCGCGTCTAAATTTGCAAAAACCTTACAAAGGCTTATGCCCATCTTGCCTGTGGAGTGATTGCCAATGAATCGTACCGGATCAATTTTTTCAAAAGTTGGACCAGCGCTAATAAGTATTTTAAGATGACTTAAAGACTTTTTTTTTTCAAAGAAATCGTTTAAAACTTGAAAAATTTCCTCTGGCTCCTGCATTCTACCTGCACCCTCTAAACCACTGGCCAATTCTCCGGTGTTTGGCTCTAAAAGGATATGCCCCATCTTTCTTAGTTTGCCGATATTCTCTTGTGTAACAGGGTGTTGATACATGTCCAAATCCATTGTAGGAGCAATGAATACCTGACTTCTTGCGGAAAGGTAGGTGGCTAAAAGCAAATTGTCGGTGATTCCCGTGACCATCTTGGCCATCGTATTCGCCGTTGCAGGTGCAATAATCATGGCATCGGCCCAAAGGGATAACTCCACATGACTGTTCCACTGTCCTGTTTCTTGATTGAATGGCTCAATTAATACTGGTCTTTGGGATAAAGTGCTGAGCGTTAGTGGTGTTACAAAACCAAGAGATGATGGAGTCATAATAATTTGTACCTCAGCGCCAGATTTTTTTAGAAGCCTCACCAAAAAAGGAATTTTGTAGGCTGCTATACCGGCAGAAATACCAATGAGAATATGTTTCCCTTGTAACGACATCCTTAGAAGTTGTCTTGCGTTTCCTCTTTAATTGGATTTCTTAGGTAAATCTTGTCGTTGAGCAGTTCCCAAGTGGCTAACAGTGTTGGCTTTGGTAAACTTTCATAATACCGTGCTACTTCTATCTGCTCACGGTTTTCATAAATTTCTTCTAATGAATCGGTTACTGTTTGAAACTCTTTGATTTTTTCTTCAAATTCACCTTTAAGCTCAGTTGCAATTTGCTCAGATCTTATTCCTAATGCGGCAACTGATTCATAAATATTTCCGGCTAATTTTTCAATCTTTTGCGTGTCGCGGCTAATCGCCATTGTTTCACTGTCAAGTTTTCTTAAATCCATTTTATCGAACTATTTATTTGTTTTCACTACTATTTAATTTTGCTTTAGCACTTCGCATTATTCGCATCGCTTCCTTACTATGCTCTCCTTCTGGAAATTTAGCAACATAATTATTATATGCTGCAATGGTGCTTTTATATCTTTCAGCCTGCTTATTAATTACACTTTTTTTCGCATAATCATAATTGGCTTTTATAATCAAAAACAGACATTCTTCATTGTAAGGTGTTGAAGGATAATCTTTTATGTGCTGTTCTAAAGCGCTGATAGCTGATTTGTAAAATTCTGTATGATAATACAATCTCGCTATTTCAAAGTCTTTTTGTACTAATTTCTTCCGCAATTCATCAATCATCCTGTTTGCGTCATTAACTCTTTCGCTTTCAGGATATTGATTGATAAAAACTTGAAAGTCTGAAATGGCATTTTTGGTAGAGGTTTGGTCTAAATTGAACTGTGGCGAAAGATGATATTTCGACATCGCACTTAAATATAAGGATTCTTCAGCTTTTGGATCATTCGGAAATGTGCGTGCAAAATATTTAAAATGATAACTTGCTAATTCATAATCTTTTTCGTAGTAATAGGAATATGCGTAATGGAAATAAATGTCCTTGATTTTTTGATTTCCTCGGTACAAAACTATCAATTCTTCATATAATTGCAGTGCGTGATAATAGTCTGCTTTGTTAAAATAAGCTTCTGCAGCATTAAATTTCTCCTCCGGTGTGCCTTTTTTTACCACCTTGTTGAAATTGCTGCAACTTGTAACTAACAGAAAACCAGTTAGTAGAATAATGTATGCTGAAATTTTGGACATGGCTGCAAAGCTACATAATTGTTTGTTATGTACTAACATATTTTTTCTTGCGTGTTTTTGTTCGGTAATAGGTATTGATTTCATCTTTATCTCATCATTATTTGACTGCGAATTGCTAAACGATTCAATCTCTTTTTTATTTGACATAAAGCTGATTTAATCTGACTTTTTTAATCGTGCCAAATTTGGTGTATTCTTCCGTTTTAAGTATTTCCTTTTTTCCAACCATTGTTATAGTTTTATTGCGATTAGAAATATTGGTTTGATGAAATCCAGTAATCATTTCCGGCTTCATTGTTTGATAAAAGGTGTGAAATTGCTGCATCGCGTCACCATTAAAACCTTGTAATTGATAGTTGAATACGTACGCGCCAACTTGCCTAAAGTTTGGAATATCAGTCAATAACATATTGTCAACCGTTGGAATGATATAGTCCAATCTTGATTTGACTTCTAATTTGTCTAATATAGTAAAAACTGTCGAAATCGCTTCCGGAGTTTTATCGTATTGGGTGGCCGTGGTAATAAATAATAATCCCGGTATTCCGGCTTTATAAGGTGTGCTAAAGATTCCTAAAGCACTGTATGCCAATGAGCGATATTCACGTATTTCCTTGAAAACTACCGAGTTTAAACCAACACCGAAGAAGTGATTATATGGTCTTAACATGTACTTATCCTCAAATGTGAGTTGAGGACTAATTACCGATACACTCATTTTGTTTTGAAGTGCTTTTTTGTCGTTCAAAAAGTATATTGTATTTCCTGTGGTTTGTCTAAAAGGTTTGATTACCGGTGAGTTAGAAGTTAAAGCTCGTTTCGAGAAAGGTAGATTTGTAATAGTTGCATTTACGATTTCCTTGTGTTGAATAGTTCCTGAGTAAATAATATCCGCTTTATAATTCATTGCTTCATGAAGTTTTCCTATTAAATCTGACGGTTTTAGTCTTTTTATTTCCTTTGCGGATAATCGATTGAGATACTTCGAT
Source organism: Bacteroidales bacterium (assembly GCA_016937295.1). Classification (GTDB taxonomy): domain Bacteria; phylum Bacteroidota; class Bacteroidia; order Bacteroidales; family UBA1556; genus UBA6267. Next base: position 11,703 of record JAFGWF010000143.1, on the reverse strand, counting down.
TTATCTCCGTATAAACTATATTCAACTAATGCCGAAGATTTAATATTTGAATCATGCTTCATTATCCTGTTGGACATAGTTCGCTCTTTATCAAATGGTTGAAGGGCTTTTTTGCTTACCTCAGGTGTTTTAAGCAACTTTGATAAAATTGCCATACTTTCCTTGTAATTTCGATCAAAACCGGTCATTTCCACGATGAGGAAACTTTCGTTGGCTATAAAGTTGATGGTCGTGCCAAGAGATTGTAGTTTCTTTCTGAAAGCATGTACGGGTAAATCGGCAGTACCAACCTCGTTCATATAGGATGCCACAAACGACAATTCTTTCAGGTCATAGTTGCCAATATAATATATGATTTTATAGTTAAATACATCGTTATAGGGGTTTTGGGTAGTAGTAATCTTTATGCTCGGTTTTGGCTCGCTTTGTTGATAATTTAATTGAAAATCAGATAGATCTATTTCTTTTGATTGTTCAACTTGTGCCAATAACTTTTGAAAATAGATGGATTCTTTTTCTTCATCTGCTTTAAAAGGGGTAAACTTTGGTTTTTTAAGGTAGTTCTTTTTCGGACTTCCTATTTTTGATTTTATGACCAAATAATTGTTATTTAAATATGTATTCGCAATGTTCATTATATCATTTTTCGAAATGTTTTCAATGATATTGTCGTAGTTTTCAATTTGTTGCCAATTACCATCTGAAACAAATAGGTCAGCAATCTTCTTCGTTCGATACGTGCCTAATTCCATATTTTGCTGATGATTTTTTATGGCCTGCTGTTTAATCTGTGCCAAAAAGGATTCACTAAATTTTCCCTCGCGAAGCATTTTTATAATGGCACTAACTTTCTTTTCAGCTTTTTTGCAGCTTTGCATGGGGAAATTTGGAACATAACCAATAAAAAAACCTCCTAAGTCGCTATGCGAATGAGTAAAGGCCATGGAAAGCATTAGTTTGTCTTCCTGAATGAGACTGTCTAAAAGTCCGGTATTGTTTTCGTTGTTTAGCATTTTGATAATCAAGTCAATAGCAGGGATGTCTTTATGGTTTTGGCCGGGAATTCGATAGCTGATAACTCCCATTGGTATCGGAGTCATTTTTATGGTTGCCTCTTCTCTACCACTAAAAGCCGCTTCCGTTTCTTGCTTAATTTTCATCTCGTTTCCTTGCCGAAATTGACCAAAAATTTCTTCAATCATCAATCTTGTAGGTTCTACCTCGAAATTTCCAACTAATATTAAAGCCATATTTTTCGCATTATAATGCTCCTTAAAATAGGTTTGCATTTTATAAATGGACGGATTTTTTAAATGTTCCGGTGAGCCTAATACGGTTTGGTTTCCATATACCGAATTTGGGTAAAACTTCCGATATACTTCTTCATAAAACCGGTTATATGTGTTGTCCTGCGACATGTTTTTTTCTTCAAATACGGTTTCTAACTCAGTTTTAAATAGTCGGAAAACGGCGTTTTCTGTCCTCTCCCTGTAAAGCATTAGCCATTCCTTCATATAGTTAGCCGGAAATTCATTGTGATAAACAATTTTTTCAAAATCGGTGTAGGCATTCAAATTCCTTCCTCCAATAAGTTCAATTGTTTTGGCAAACTCACCCGGAATAGCGAATTTGTCGGCTTTAACAGAATAATAGTCCACTTTTTTTAAAATTCTATTGCGATAGGCTGTGTCATCCTTTGCAAACTCAAGCATCGAATACATGAACGCAATACTGTCGAGCCAAACTCTTTCCGATTTATAATCAATCGTTCCGATTTTATCTGTTCCTTTAAATAGCATGTGCTCAAGATAATGTGCAATTCCTGTGGCATCAGCAGGGTCGGCTTTCGCCCCGCCTTTCACCACTATGGCTCCCACAACTTTTGTCATGTTTTTGTCAGGATTCAAATATACGGTTAATCCGTTTTTTAACGTATATCTAATCAATGCTTTATGCCCTTTTTGTGTGTTCTCCTCCTGAATCAATGGCGATTCCGCTTTTATGTTTATCACCTGACTATAACCGATGTTTGTTGTTATGCTAAAAATGAAAATGATAATTAAATAATATACTCTAATCATTGCTGTACGTTTTTAAAAAATTGAAAAAGGTTTTTACTAAATATTTGTTTTTGTCGTTATGATAATCACTGATGTTTTCTTTAATTGCCTGTAAATCTGATTTTTCTATAAATTCTTTTTCGTATTGAAGACCTGCTTGTTTATCAACTACCAATTTTTTGTACCAAGGATTTCTACCGGTAAATGCCTGAACAAAGGCATCAAAACTATAGTTTTTTAGTTTGTATCCAATAATATTTCCATCAATTAATGCTTTTTTTAAATCTATTATGTTTAAAATATCGAAGGCTGGAGGTAAAATGCCATCATCAACGAAACTGATGATTTTATGTCCATTCAATTCATTTGACAATTTTTCTACAATGAAAAATGTTGGATCAGTCACCATATCCGATAAATACATGCTTGAGTTAAGGATTTTACCATCTGACGACACAGATTCCCAGTAGTATGAATAAACTACGGTTTGGTATGGCTTCGTTTCTTTAAACCATGGAATAGCAGGGCAATATGTCAATAGATTTAAAAAAATATAGGGTTCTTTTTTTTCCGTAAACACTTGAAGTAAAGAATCTTGAATAAAATCTTTTTTGCGTCTTTTATGTTCAAATTGGCGTTTTACAATGTCATCGGTAATCTCGGATTCCGAAAAACCCGCTTGCTGTTTTTCAAAGAAATGCCATTGTTTCTCAAAATCTAACGCGGGTATTTCAAATGCAATATGTTCGATTCCGTTCCAGCAATATCCTTGAAAATCGCAGTCATACGGTGTTCTGCAATGGATTCCAATAGGGGTTTCGGGCATTATAGACTTTGATAGTGCGTTAAGTTGCTGCTGTATTTTATCGCCAATAACTCCATACAAATGTTGCACATGTTCGGTTACATCTTGAATTTGAAATAATTTCTCAACTTCTAATTGTTCGCCTCTCACATAATTTTCATCAATATAAATCAACTGAAAATCAGCTATTTCTAATCCGCTTTGGCGAATGATATAATACTGCAAAGCCGCATCTAAGATATACGTTTCCGAAATTTTTGAAGAGCTTTTGACTTCATACGCATGCCATTTCTCATTCTCGAATGTAAGTATATCCAAATAAATAATTGTGTTTTCAGCAATAAAAGCTGCTTCATAGAGCACCTTTTCTTGGGAATGAATGCACTCCAAGGTTTTCTCAACAGCCTTGTTGTATTGTCGTGGTCCTCCAATTTTACAATTGATTCCTTTCGGGAAAAGGCCTTGAGCAATTTCTCCTACTCGACTTCCTCGGTTAAAAACGGCAACCCTTTCAGCCGGCATTTTATCCCGTAAGGAGTAATTATTCTTGTAGAGATATAGTGCCTTTAAGCATTGTTCTCCTTTGATAAATGTCGATTTTGATAGAATTGCTTTCTCCATGATTTTGTATTAACGAAAAACCCTTACGGATTCCGCAAGGGTTTTAGCTTAGATAGTTCTGTGAAAATTATTGAATAATGAGTTTGGAACTTTTTGAGTCGATACCGTTGTTAATAACGATGACGTAAATCCCTTTACTCAAATCCGAAATATCAATTTGATGTTTATTTATGCCTGAATGACAGTTGCCAAGATTAACCTTACGAATCATTCTTCCTGAGTTATCAAAAATAGCACCTCTGATTTCCGCATTTTTATCCAATTCAAACTCAATATTGACTACGTCTGTTGCCGGATTTGGATATACCTTAGTTTGCGCACGGAATTGTCCAACATGCGATTCAATCTCTTTAAAGCCTACATAGCTTAACGATTTGAATAAACCACGGCCATGAGTTGCTGCATAAATTTCTCCAAAATTATAAATGCCCGGGAAAACTTGGGTAACGAAATTACCATTATCCCAACGACCTGAAACAATATAAGGTTGTTCATAAACCTGCTGACGCAACATAAAGACGGGTACAAAATCATCTAAGCCATCATTTTGAGCTACATAAGTAGGATTGGCTGAATTTAAATTTTCAGTTACAAGAATTCCAAACTCGGTGCCTATGATGAGCGTATTCGAATTGTTAATAGGAATTAAGCTTGCATAAACGGGTAATTCACCTGGTAAATCACCTGATTTTGAGACAAATGTAGGATTAGCAGAAGTAGCATTAGTGGAATACCAAACGTGGTCATAACTTGATGAAAATCCTCCAAGCGTAACAACAACGCGGTTAGCATCTGCAGGGTCGATAGCGATTGATGAAATAGAACCGGCAAAAGTTTTTACTGTTGTTTGCTGAAGAGAATATGCAGTGGAACCAAAGTCTAAAGTTGAGGAATCTTGTGCACTTAACAGATTGCTAATTCGGTATAATACATTACCGGAGGCAAAATATAGCACATCACCATCTCTTGAGATAGACATTGTCCAAACCGTTCCGTTAATTGACGCTACTTTAAACCATCGTGGTGGAAAACCTGAATATAATAATGGCTGATCGGTCATATATACGCCATTCTTTGCTCCAAAAAAGAATCTTGACTCAATTGGATCCTCCACAAGAACTGAACTGTCCTTATCTAAATTTTGATTCAACACAGTTTTGAATGGATACCTGTCATTTACTATACTGGCAGCCCAAACCGTATCACCGGCTTGATAGTTAGTGTCGGCTGTGTAAAGCACTTTCTTTGAGGTGTTTGGAAAATCAATAGTTTCCCATAATAAAAGAGGGGTAACAAAAGCTGACAACTCATGCACTTGAGCATTTATCATAGACGCATTGAAAAAATCAGGTGTAGTACCATTGGCTGCCGTTGGAAATTGCCATTCAACGCCATTATCATTTGATCGTCCAATATTGCCGTTTTGTGATGTTGCAAAAATGATTTTTTGAGATAAGGAAGAAAAAGCAGTCCAACCTCCGTCACCATAAAACAGAACTCGCGCTTCTTTAAGATTATTACCTGTTCCATCAACGTAAGGGGTACTATTGTCCTGTGTGCCACCTGCTGCCCAACCTGAGGGTGAACATGCAACTGCATAGTATTGAGTAACCGCATAATTGATGTTTTTAGTTACGAAGGAAATTCCATTATTAGCTGTTTCAGAAATTCCACCATCACTGCCAACAAAGAATCCGGCTGTGTTTGAAGGATTATGAACTAAAGCATGGATGTCGGCATGAACATAATGTGGATTCGGTGTGCCATCTGCATAAAAATCATTAGTTGAGGATATTAATGTCCATGAAAATGGCGCATTACTTTGAATTCTTTGACCTTTCCATAAACTTATTCCGCCTACAAAAATCATATTCGGATTTGTTGGGCTCACAAGCGCTGCTATATCGTATTCGCCCTGATTGTTTGGTCCAAAAAGACCAAATGTTTGAGTGCCTCCCGGTGCTATTAACTCCCAATTTAGACCTCTGTCGCTTGTTCTATAAATACCAAGAAAGTCTTTATAAGACGCAACATTTCGTTCTGACGCACAAACGGCATACATGATACTGTCATTCGATGGAGCAATTGCAACCTCAACTCTTTTGGCACCTGCTACAGGAATTGATTGACTCCAGGTTTCTGTGGTTGTGTTGCCTACATAAATCGCAGAATTTATTGAGAATATTATTGTATTAGTTGATAAACTGATTTTTATGTCTTTAACAGGACCTGCCTGACTATTTGTCCAACTGTCTCCTTTGTTGGTACTGATTTTCATTCCGGCAGCAGTCCCTAAAAATACTTTTCCTTGACTGTCAACGCCAATACGATTTATAAGTGTATAGTTGGCGGTGCTTGGCAATAAAGTAAAAGTGACACCATCGGTTGAACGGTATAAACCACCGCCAAGCTGTCCTGTATTATAATTTGTGCCGCTTGCGCCTGCCAATCCTTCACCAGTTCCAACGTAGATAGTTCCATCAACAGGAGATTGCGCGATGCAACTAACGGCCATATTTTCTGACAATGGAATTTGAACCCATGATTGGCCACTTGTGGTTGATTTCCATAATCCTCCGGCAACGCCACCTGCATACATCACAGCAGAATTGTCCTTATCGATTAAAATAGCACGAGTGCGTCCTCCAACATTTGAAGGTCCCATTTCTTGCCATAATAAATTGACCGACTTAGACTTGCTCATGTTTTTATAGCCGTCACGTGCATGTTTTACAATCGCTGGATCAATAATCCCCGTTGTCGGATCAGCCTTCAAATACTGATAATATTCGATAGCTCCTTGAATTCCCTTTTGCGGAATGGCAGTATGGGTTTTTTCTTCAAGATTTGATGGGTTTTGCTTCAAAGAAGCGTAAAAAATTGTGCCCGCTGCAATCAGCAGACCGGTAATTACAAATAGTAAACTCTTAAATCTCATATTCCTATGTTTTAATAAATTCAAATTGAATCATGTTCTAAAAGGCGCACAATTTATAGCTTTTTTAAATTTGTCCGACAATAAACTTATCGGCAGTTTTTAAACAGGCTATTGTTAACAGATTTTTATCTGTGTTTTATTGTGCATTTTAATAATAAACGCGGCGAAGATATAGTCAAGTCCTGTAAAGTTAATGGGTATTAAGTTTACGGAAAAATATAATCAGAAAATGGTTTAGGGGTTATATCTTTTGCCAAAGTGAAAACTAAGATAGGCAGAAGCAATATAGTAAGTGGGTTTTTGATACGCCATTATTTGAACAGGCAGAGGATAGATGTCGAGCTGCACGCCTACTTCTATTCCCTTTGTTACTTGACTTATAGTTCCATACTCCGCGTTTATCGCGTATTTTAAACTTAAGGAAGGATAGAACTCCATATCGGATAATCCTTCGGAAAAAGGACCTTTCGACTGTATGTCTTGTCTGTCGTGTAGGTCTGGATCAAAACGAACTAAGGATTGGGAATAATTATCATCAAAATTATATACCCAAACCCATATCGGAACGCCAATGCCTAAATTAACGCCCCCATAAAAAAGCCGCCTTAGCTCCACTCCGCCCCAGTAGGGTTTGGTAGTAATCACTTTTTGACTTCCTCTTAAGGCTTTGAAATTATAAAAATGTATCAATTTTCCATAATAAACCCTTCCTCCATAATCACTATATCCAAAACTGGATTTTATTTGCTGCAAGTCTTTTACTACCGAAAAACTAAAATCCCAACTTTTTAATTTGTATCCGGTTTTAAACTTGCCATATCTATAACCTATTCCCCAACCATTGGTTCTTAAATCCATGAATGCACTACTTTCTCTTTTTAATATGACCTCTTTTTCACCAATTTCTGCTTCTTGGCCTTTAGTTAATAAAGGTATCAGAAGAAAAGCGGTGCATATTACTAAGTAGTGCTTGAAGGGTATCATTGTTATTTAACTTGATTTACGGGTGTTTCAGTGGCCATTGGACTAGGATTGCTATAAACTCCGGGGCATTTTTGATGCCTGCTTCGACAAGAAGTGGAAATTAGTATTGCAACCACACTTACTGCCAATAAAAGAATTGCTTTACGCTTCATAATCAATTGTTTTGTGTTTCTACGTTATCAGTTAATGATAAAGTTTAATTAAAAAAATTTGCCCATGATGGTTTTAAACTTTTTAAGCCTAAACTAAAAAGCTTAAAATGAACATCTAATATTAGATGAAAGAACTTATTAACGTGGACAAAAGTAATCTATTTTCTAAATTTTGATACTTAAAAATTATTACTTCTATTAAATGTCATTGAATAGATAATCGTATAGATTTGAATTTGTTGTTCTTGTTGCCCAAAATCTATCTAATTTAGTGCTCTTAATATTTTAACTGATGGTGAATCCAAATATTGAAGAAGGCTGGAAGGCCGTTTTAGAGGCAGATTTTCAGTCGTCCTATTTTAAAAGCTTAAAACAGTTTTTGATTGCTGAAAAGGAAAATTACAAGGTTTTTCCAAAGGGGGCAAATATCTTTTCAGCATTTAATTTGACTCCTTTCAACGTTGTTAAGGTGGTGATTATTGGTCAAGACCCGTATCATAATGATGGTCAAGCTCATGGTCTTTCGTTTTCTGTGCCGGAAGGCGTTTCGCTCCCTCCTTCGTTAGTCAATATATTTAAGGAGTTGCAATCGGACTTAGGTGTTCCACGTCCATCACACGGAAATCTGACCTACTGGGCTTCTCAAGGGGTGTTGCTTCTGAATGCTGTACTGACGGTTCGTGCTCATGCTCCCGCATCACATCAGGGAAAAGGCTGGGAATTGTTTACGGATGCTGCTATTCGTGCCCTGTCAGAGAATCGTTCTAATCTGGTTTTTCTTCTTTGGGGCAATTATGCCATCCGCAAATCTTCCTTGATTGATGCGTCTAAACACTTAATTCTGACTTCAGTGCACCCTTCTCCATTATCGGCATCTCGTGGCTTCTTTGGTTGTAAACATTTTAGTAAAACTAATAATTACTTGATAAGTAATGGTTTGAGTCCAATAGATTGGGAAATTAAATGAAATTAACTCGTATTTATCTATTTTTCTTTTTTCTTGTTAGCTTGTATTTTCAAGCTATTGGACAGCATTATATTCGTGTTTTTGATTCACAAAAAAACTCTGAAATATCCGCAAAACCTGACACTATGTTTGCCATCGGTGAAGTTCATCGAAATCCATTTGAATATAAAGAATGGATTCTTAGCTATTTTCATGGTTTTGGATATATTGAAGCTGCAATCGACAGTTTGCGAGGAAAGGATACGCTTGATGTTTTTATGAAAAAGGGAATAAAGTATCAATGGAATTCTCTGACGTATTCCAAACTCCTTGATCCGGTGGCCAAATTCTATAGATGGAATTTGGATTCTGTTTCGTATGTCAATGTGCTTCAAATCAATATTTTAATTGAACAATCTCTTGTTTTTTACGAAAATCATGGCTATCCGTTTGCAAAGGTTTTTCTGAAGGATTTTGAAATGGATAGCAATTTATTATCGGCTGTTTTGGATGTTGAAGTTGGACAGCAGATTTTTTTTGATAGCCTCTTGATAAAAGGAGAAGTAACTGTTTCGACTCATTTTGTTGAGAAACTTATTGGCATCGAGAAAGGTAATTATTGGAATGAAGAGTTGTTTCACCAGATTCCTTCTAAAGTTAACAGTTTGGAATTTGCAACCTTAGCGGAAATGCCGGTGGTAAGTTTTTATGACAATAATGCCTCTTGCAAGATTGTTTTGAAACCTCGAAAGTCGAATAGTTTTGATGCTGTTTTTGGCTTTTATTCCAATGAGCAAACCGGCAAGTTAGCATTGACAGGAAATGCTAATCTTTTGCTAATAAATAGTTTGGGGGTGGGAGAGCGATTTGAGCTCAAATGGCAACGTCCGGTTGCGGGAAGTCAGATGTTGGATGTTAAGGCGGTGATTCCCTATCTTTTAAAAACTAATTGGGGTGTGAATTATAGTCTGAGTTTGTTTCGTCAAGATTCTAGTTTTTTGAATGTTGCCAATGGTTTTGACTTGGCTTATCGCATCTCATTTAATCATTATTTCGCACTCAAATTGGAACAGATGAGCTCTCAAATTACTTTATTGGAGCGCGATTCCACTCAAAAGTCCACCTCATCTCTTTTATATGGATTGGGTTATAGTTTCGACTCGCGCGATTGGAAGTTGAATCCTACACGAGGTTTACTTGCTAATTTTGATCTGATGGCCGGCAACCGCAATGTGAAAAGTTTTCACGATGTCGCCGAAACTAATCAAATTCGTACGTTGAAAGCTCAATCGAAATATCAGCTTGAGTTTTTTAAGAATTTTTATAAGCGTAATGTGCTGGTAATGATGAGCTCAGGTGGATTTATCTTTTCAGATGGTTTGGTGCAAAACGAGAAATTTAGAATCGGAGGATTGTCTTCACTGCGTGGATTTGATGAGCAATCTATATTTTCATCTTCTTATATTATTGTCGATTTCGAATATAGATACCTAATTTCATCGGTTGGTTATTTTTCCGTTTTTTACAATCACGGTTTTGTTAATGAAAACGATATTCCTGAATTTTCGTTTAAAAACTATGCCGGCTTTGGACTTGGCGGCTTATTAGATACAGGCAGTGGCATTATCTCTGTTTATCTCGCCTTGGGAAAAAGCCCTGAAACGCCGATAAATATGAATAATACCAAAGTCCATTTTGGTTATTTAATCCGATTCTAATTCACTTTGTTCTGATGTTTTTGGCCTTTTGAAGTATAAAATGATGGCGAAAATAAAAGTAGTCAGACCTAAGAAAATTGCCGAAAAACCAACAATTTTTCCAATTAAATCTACAAATTTTTCTTGGGTAATTGCCATGACTAATCCTAAAATGACTAACAGTAAACCATTGACAATTAATGTTTTGTATTGTTTAAAATTTTCCTTGGAAAGCAATCCGTAATATATTTGGCTTCCTCCTGCAACTACAGCCCATAGCCCAAATAATAGAATAATCATTTTTTCCATCATTTGGAGATTAAAAGTGATGAAAAGTCCTAATCCAACTAAAAGAATTCCTTGAAATAATGCAGGATATCTAAACGTTTCTGTCTTTATCCTTTTTCCTGAAAAGGCCATCCAAGTGATAACTATTCCGGAAATGGTGAGTAACAATCCTATGGATAAAACTACGATGCGGAAAATTTCTTGGCTGGCAATTGCAAATAAAAGGCCTATCAAAATAGCCACAATGCCATGTAATAATAAATATAAGGAAGTTTGAAAATTGATAATTGATTTCATAAGGCGTTTATTAAATTGAATTCCAAAGGACAAATTTAGCAATTAAACCATGGTACAGATTATTTTTTTTATTGAAAAATAAATGCTTGCAATTTTAGTTTTTGCTGACAGGCATTTAAATTATGCAAATAGAACGAATGAATTTATTTAGTTTTGCTCCGTGAAAATTATAGATTGGTATATTATTAAAAAGTTCCTCGGAACTTTCTTTTTTACATTGGCATTGATTATTGTCATTGTGATAATCTTTGACGTCTCTGAAAAAATTGATGATTTTTTAAAACATCAAGTGCCTTTAAAAGAGATAGTTGTAAATTATTACATGACCTTCATTCCTTATTTTGTCAACCTATTTAGTCCATTATTTACTTTTATTGCTGTGGTTTATTTCACATCCCGAATGGCTTATAATACCGAGATTATTGCAATTCTTGGTGGAGGTGTCAGTTTTAAACGTTTTATGCGGCCTTATTTGATTAGCTCTTTCATCATTGCCTTACTTAGTTTTTATTTATCCAATTTTTTGATTCCTGTTACAAATAAAGTGAAACTTGATTTTGAAGTGCATTATCTTAAATCAAAATTTCACAGCTCTAAATATAATATTCACGTTCAAAATACCCCCGGCGAAATGCTTTTTGTGGAGAGCTTTAATAATTATGACAAGGTGGGTTATAATTTTTCTTTAGAACGTTTTGGTGATAATGGTTTGATTTATAAAATGATAGCGGATAAAATAAGTTACGATACTCTAAGTGGGGAATGGAAAATTTACAATTATAAAATTCGAACGTTAACGGATTACGGAGAAAAATTTACTTTTGGTAAGGAGTTAGATACCGTTTTTAATGTTTCTCCTCCCGACTTTAGCGATGCTTTGCAACCCATCGAAACGATGAATTATATGCAGTTGCG
>JAFGWF010000142.1 GCA_016937295.1 Bacteroidales bacterium | reverse complement strand
GGTTTTAATCATTTTTTAGGATTATTCATGTTGTAAAAGGCATCGTAGATTATGCTGTTTAATACAAATTTCTTATCCGGCATATCCACTTTATTGTTGTAATAGTAAACCAATTCTCCGGTTCGGATATTTACCGCCTGATAAAGAAATTCTGTATAATTATCGCCCATAACCAAATTAACAGCAGTTCGGGGAAGAAGATACGGAAAGGTGACTAAATGCACTGGAATGCTAAAAATTGCATTTCCGATTCGGTTACCGTAGAAATTATTATAAAGGCCGCTAATAGCAAAATAATCGGTGGAATAGTTGTCGGCTAATTGAATCATATAGTTGGCATTGCTGCATATAATTTCTTTACTTCCAATCAGATACTCATGGTCGATAAATTCAACATAAAAACGGGTTGATAAACCTAAATCGTTGTATGCGTCCACCATTTCCGAATCGAATAAGTAGGCATCCAAAATAGTAGTTTTAATATTAGTTGCATTTGATGCTCTTTTTATGGCTGCTAAAAACTCCGACTCATGTTTTTCACTTTTAATATAGTCATAACTTCCTCTTGTTCTGTTAGTCATACTGGGGTTTATCATTATCATTTTTTTAACACTGTTTTTCTTTTTGAAACTGTTTTCGATAAAGTATTTTCTTCCGGAACTCCAACGAGAAAAGATGTTTGGCTTTTCCTTAGTTTCACGCTCCTCCTCGTTATTGCTTATCTTGTCAGCAATTTCTTGGTATAACTCTTTATAGGTTGATTTTTTGCTAAAATATTTAATAAATGCCGTGGCTAAATAATTTCCATTATAACCTGTTTGGTCATATTTTTCTTTTTCTTTATTATATTTAATTTTGTCATATTTGCCAAGTGCCTCATATTCCTCATCTGTAAGTGCTTTGAATTCAGATGCTTTGGTCGAGTCTAACGGTTTTTCTAAGAAATCCGAAACTTGCATTTCATTTATTTCAATGAGGTCTTTGATAGAACTTTTCGCCAAAGACTTTAAATAATCGTTTTCAGGGTCATTTTCCATGGCATCAAAGATATGTCTGACGGCTAATATATTCAGCTCTTTGCGTTCCATTTTGCGTATCATATTCGAGAATTGCGAACTCAAACCTTCGATGGAATCCAACTCAAGAAACATGTTTTTGATATAGGTCATTTTAGCGTAGGAGCCATCAGGGTCATCATCAATGGTCATCGAATTTCCATTAATCCAAATAGTTTTTGTTTGCTGCTTTATGTCTTTCAACCGATTGAAATATTTCGATAAAGCATAAATCGAATAGGCTTGAATGCGCTTTAAGTATTGACTATTTGGATCGTCTTGTAATAATAAATATGCTGAATAATAGGCTTTTGCATAATCCATATTGTTCAAATACAACTGACAACTTTCGTAACGAGCTACTTTGCGCGAGTTTTGAAATCCTTCCTGCGAAACAACATAGTTAACGCCATTGGGTTTATTTTCCCCTTCCGCAATTAAATCAATCATCTTTTCCCTTCTCTTTTTAATGTTGGGATGTGTGCTCATTTTATCGTCGTAGCCTTCGATAGCCGTAATGCTGTTTACATCTTTTTCTGTTATTTTTTCCGGAAATTTAAAATATTCGTCATCGAAATACGTATTGTTGAACACTTTTTCGTCAAATGGGAGGTAAGAATAGAGCAAAACGTCAAAAACATTCAGTACTTCTTCGATATCATAACCTAATTTTAAATAGATTTTTTCCAACCCGATTTCATCGGCCTCAAACTCACTTTCTTTGGAATACTCGGCGTAGAGCTCCTCTTTTTCGCTACTGCTGAGATTCTTTGTGTCGCGGCTTTTGCTTATCTTCGAGCCTTCTAAATATCCTTTAACACCATGATTTTTAATATAGTGAACTAATTCATGCGAAATCACAAAGGCCAACTGAGCTTCGTTTTCGCATTGCGCTATAAGACCCAAATTGATAAAGATATATCCTTTTTGTGTGCTAAAGGCATTCACTGTGGAATTGCGCAACACGTAGAATTTTACTTCTTTATCCTCCATTAAATCAGGAATTTGTGAGACTATCTTTTGACCTAAGTCGTTGATGTATTTCGATATATCGTCTCCAAACAGCACAAATCCGTCTTTGAATAAATCGTTGATAAAATAATTATGCTTTAGATAAAAATCATCTTCAACTTTTTTCTCCGAATACTTGGTGGATTCAATTTTTTGTTTGTCTTTCTGGTATTCCACCGCTCCTCTTGTTAAGAATTCATCCGGAATACTTCCTACCGACTTTAATGGTTGATAATCAGTTTGTGCTTTTATCGAAATACTCAACAAAATACACATCATAATTAATAAGTTCCTCATAATCAATTGTTAAGTTATAAATATGTTTTGGTTATCTGCGAATAGAATTTGTTTAATACCTAATTGAAAAATTTTGAGCCACAAATGTATTTGTTTTTTCTTGTCTCTGTTAAAAAATATTAATTGTTGCAAATTTTTTTTTCAATTTGCATTAATAAGTTGCTTCTATTGTTTTTATCTTTGGCCATCTTTAAAGTCTATAAATATTTGAATAAAACACTATTTATGCGAAATAAATTTTTCTTTTGGTTCGTTATTTTTCTTTTGAGTGCTAATAGTTTTTTTGCTCAAGAAAAAATAGTTTCGGAAACTCCTCTGGTTTACAAATTTAACATTGATGAGGAAATTGCTCCTCCGGTAACTCGCCGAATGGCAAAGGCTTGGGAGGATGCCATTGAGAAAAAAGCAGATTTGATTCTGATTCACATGAATACTTATGGTGGTTTGGTTGTGGACGCCGATACGATTCGTACTCGAATTCTTAATTCTAAAATTCCGGTTGTTGTTTTTATTGATAATAATGCTGCCTCTGCCGGTGCATTGATTTCGATTGCTTGCGAAAAGATTTATATGCGACAATCGGCTAATATAGGTGCTGCAACTGTAGTAAACCAAACTGCCGAAGCCATGCCCGATAAATACCAAAGTTATATGCGGGCAACAATGCGGGCAACTGCCGAGGCTCGCGGTCGCGACCCTAAAATTGCTGAGGCAATGGTCGATCAAGATATTTATATTCCAGATATTAGCGACTCTGGTAAAGTGTTGACATTCACTGCGTCTGAGGCGCTACAGCATGGCTACTGCGATTCCATTGTGGAGTCGGTAGATGGTGCAGTTCGAGCTTATGGCTTCCAAGACTATAAAGTCGAGGAGTTGAAGTTAACGGCAGTGGATAAAGTGATTGATTTTCTGATTTCTCCCATGATTCATGGTTTGTTGATTATGATTATCATTGGGGGAATTTACTTCGAACTTCAGTCCCCCGGAATAGGTTTCCCTTCGGCTGCGGCGCTGCTTGCGGCTATCCTTTATTTCATGCCTCTATATCTTGAAGGCTTGGCTGACAACTGGGAAATTTTGGTGTTTTTTATCGGTATCGCTCTTCTGATTGTCGAAATATTTGTGATTCCGGGCTTTGGAATCGCAGGAATATCAGGGCTTATATTGATGATTGGAGGGCTGATGTTTGCCATGTTGAATAATGTGAACTTTGACTTTTCCAATGTGCCTTTAATCGACATTGCCAACTCCTTTATTATTGTCGTTCTGTCCATTTTACTCTCATTGTTCGTAGTCTATTTTTTGGCAAAAGGGGTTTTTGGAACTTCAAATTTCTCTTTAGCTCTTAATACTTCGCAGCCTCATAATCAGGGATATGTTGCTACTACTTTCGACCTCTCATTACTTCATGGCAAAGAAGGCATTGCTGCAACAATGCTTCGGCCAAGTGGTAAAGTGGAAATTGATGACGATACCTACGATGCACTTGCAAAGAATTCTTTTATCGAAAAAGGAGAGAAAATTCGTGTGGTCAAATCAAGCAATACGCAATTGGTGGTGGAGAAAATTTCGTAAGCCACAATATTTTTATACTTTTACCGATTATTTGTATTCTCCGATAGAAGTTATTCGGATTTATATGTAAAATATTGATTTATAATACTTTTGATTTAAAACATGAAGAAACTTATTTTTTTAACGTCACTGTTTGTAGCCACTCTTTTTGGCGCATCTACCTCATTTGGGCAGTTATACGTTGGTGGTAGAATTGGTGGGACTTCGGCCAGCATTACCGGGTCAGGACTTAAAGACTTTCAACCTGTATCCAAAATGTATCTTAATGGAGGTCTTGTAACAACCGTCTCTCTCCATCCTAGATTTTCGTTGCAAATGGAGCTCCTATACAGTGGAAAAGGTTCAGCCTTTGAGTATTATGGCGATTATCAAAATAGACGTGGCGTAATTTCTTTGAGCCAAAAACTTCACTATTTTGCTGTGCCTTTAGTGCTTCAATTCAAGATGGGCGACCGCGACAATTATTTTCACTTCGATGCCGGTATGGTTTACAATTCTTTAATTGGGAATAAATTTTCAGGAAGTATTACTGTAGAAGAGCTTAACGGTGATATTTTTGAGTATGATATGACCACTTCTTTTAATTTAAACAAAACAGACTTCGGATTAGCCTTTGGTGTGGGCTTAGTTGCAAGCAATATCACTTTCGATTTCCGATATGAAATAGGCCAAAATCAAATCTATCAAACAGGGTCTGACGATGCCCCAAATATCTTAAATCGCGCTTTCCTCGTAAATGTCGGCTATCGCTTCAACTTGCTGTAAAAGATTGACCTGTGCATAGCCTGAAGGTTTCTTAGCTTTTTTGGTTAGGAAATATTTCACCCATTCACTTAAAGAAAATTTCGACTACCATAATCTACCTTCTCGGAAAATCGCTCTTGATGATGTAAACTGACCTCAATTTCTAAAGTTTACCGTTTAACCTTTTAAATATTATCTTTTATTCTAATTATTTAGGGCTTGCTAAAAATCCCTAACAAATTGTTTATCTATTGTATTACTAACAAAGTTAACCTTATAGCGCACGGTTTT
>JAFGWF010000141.1 GCA_016937295.1 Bacteroidales bacterium | reverse complement strand
TTTAAAATGCAAGGAAAAAAATGAAAAAAGGCAACTCGATTAACGAATTGCCTTTTCATTTACAATAGGTATATACTTGAATTAATATGCAAACATGGGAAACTGATGCATCATTTCGTTTACCCGCTTTTTAACTGAGGCAATAATTTCTTCGTTGTCAATATTCATAATAACTTCGTCAATAAAATCGACAATCTGAGGAATATGTTCTTCTTTCAAACCGCGAGTTGTGATAGCGGGAGTGCCAACACGCAAACCGGAAGTTTGGAAAGGGGAACGGCTATCGAAAGGAACCATATTTTTATTGATGGTAATATCGGCTTTAACAAGTGTATTTTCCACCATTTTGCCGGTGATTTCAGGAGCTTTTGAACGTAAATCAATCAACATAGAATGATTATCTGTACCACCTGAAATGACTTTATAGCCTCTTTTGATAAACTCATCAGCCATCACACGAGCATTCTTTTGCATTTGAATGGCATAGTCGAGAAAACTATCGGAAAGAGCTTCACCGAATGCAACTGCCTTAGCTGCAATAATATGCTCAAGCGGGCCACCTTGTTGACCGGGGAAAACCGCAAAATCGAGCACTGCCGACATCATTTTTATCTCCCCTTTTGGCGTTGTCAATCCCCATGGATTTTCAAAATCCTTTCCCATCATAATCATTCCGCCACGAGGTCCGCGAAGGGTTTTGTGCGTGGTTGTAGTCACAATATGACAATGTGGAAGCGGGTCGATAAGCAATCCTTTGGCAATCAAACCGGCAGGATGAGCTATATCGGCCATGAGCAGCGCCCCAACTTTATCGGCAATTTGTCGCATACGTGCATAATCCCAGTCGCGACTATAAGCAGAAGCGCCGGCAATGATGAGCTTTGGCTGATGTTTTTCGGCAAGCATTTCCATCTCGTCATAATCAACCCGACCGGTATCCTCCTTAACATGATAATGAACCGCGTTAAAATTCACGCCGGAATGATTCACAGGACTGCCATGAGAAAGGTGACCGCCATGAGCCAAATCAAGACCAAGAAAAGTGTCGCCGGGTTTCAGACAGGCAAAGAAAACCGCTGCATTTGCCTGAGCTCCGCTATGAGGTTGAACATTTACCCACTCGGCACCAAAAAGCGCTTTAGCTCTATCAATGGCCAATTGCTCCGTTTGATCAACTATCTGACAACCACCATAATAACGCTTGCCGGGATATCCCTCAGCATATTTATTGGTCAAAACTGAGCCCATAGCTTCCATAACCTGATCGCTAACAAAATTTTCGGATGCAATCAATTCAATGCCATCAAACTGACGGTCTTGTTCATCTTCGATTAAATCAAAAATCTGATAATCTCTTTCCATAATATTTATTTGTTTAGACTAATTCCAAAAAAAGTAAAAAGTGTAGCAAAAGTAAAAATTTATTAGTCTCCGAAAACTATCCTTCGCTATTATATTTACGGATTAACTAATGAGAATATTCAACTATGTACAAGAACTACACATGTAAGATTTTAAATATCAATTCTTTAAAAATTGCACCATCATCCATTCCGGTAGTTTCCCAACCTTTTGTTTTCATATCATAATACCGAAGAAAACCAATAATTTTGACCAATTTAGCAAACGGATAATTTCGTGCTGCATCCATATATTCTTTAACAAAAAAAGGATTAACGGACAATGCTGAGGCCACCGACCTTTGACTTTTATCATCTAAAGCGTGAATTGTCAACAGGTTAACAAAATAATTATAGAGCATCGGGATAACCATCACGGCAGGATATTTTCGCGGATCGGAAGCAAAATAGAACACAATTTGATTTGCCTTAAAAACATCTTTGCGACCAAGAGCACGCTGCAATTCAAACACATTAAAATCCTTACTGATACCGATATTTTCCTCTATATGAGAAGGTTCGATTTTAGTTCCTTTGGGCAGAGAAATGAAAAGTTTTTGCAATTCGTTGGAAATGCGATTCAAATCCGCACCTAAATTTTCGGCGAGCATTTGCGCACCTTCAGGTCCGATTGAATAGCCTTCGGCCTTAAGATGAGTTTCAATCCAGGCAGGTATCTGATTATCGTACAGAGGTTTAGCTTCAAAAACAATATGTTTCTTTTTTAAGGTCTGTCCAAGCTTTTTACGACCATCAATTTTTCCATGTTTATGGCAAAGCACCAAAATAGTTGAGGGCTGAGGTTTCTCGGCATAAGCTACAAGCTCATCCATATTTTTCAGATTTTGGGCTTCTTTCACCAAAATAACCTGATGATTAGCCATCATTGGATAGCGCCGCGCCATAGCCACTAAATTGGCAATATCGATGTCGCGACCATAAACCACCGTTTGGTTGAATTCCTTTTCGTCTGCCGTCAACACATTGTCCGATATTGCATTACAAAGTTGGTCGATAAAATAATCCTCTTCACCATGAAGCAGATAAATCGGATGAAAAACCTTGTTTTTAATATTCTTCAATAAGTCGCTATAATTCGATTCCATTAATCAAAGATTAGATGTTTAACGGTCAAGTCATTTTTCTCGAGCATTTTCAAAGCATTTATTCCAATGGAAATATGATTATGCACAAAGGCATCTGTTACCTTTTTATCACTCTGCTCTGTTTTTATTCCACTGGAAATCATGGGTTGATCGGACACTAAAAGCAGCGCACCTGTTGGAATTTGATTATGAAAACCAACCGTAAAAATGGTTGCTGTCTCCATATCAATGCCCATAGCGCGGGTTTTCTTCAGGTATTTTTTAAACTTTTCATCAAATTCCCAAACTCGGCGGTTGGTGGTATAAACAGTCCCTGTCCAATAATCGCGGTTATGTTCGCGAATGGAAGCTGAGGTAACTTTCTGCAAAGCAAAAGCCGGCAATGCAGGCACTTCAGGAGGAAAATAATCTTCAGAAGTTCCTTCACCACGTATTGCGGCAATGGGCAAAATCAAATCTCCCAAATCATTTTTTTTCTTCAATCCACCACATTTACCAAGAAATAAAACTGCTTGGGGGCTGATTGCAGACAGCAAATCCATGATAGTGGCGGCATTAGCCGAGCCCATTCCAAAATTTATCATGGTGATATTTCCGGAAGTAATGCTTGGCATCGACTTATCCAAGCCCACAATTTCACCTCCGGCCAATTCTTTAAAAACCTCCAGATAATGGGAAAAATTGGTCAGCAAAATATACTTCCCAAAGGTCTCTAATGGCTTGCCCGTATATCGCGGCAACCAGTTTTTTACAATCTCATCTTTAGTCATAATATATTCAAAACATGATTCTTACATAAAATTCAATTCAGCTTTTCAACCCTCTGTTGAGTTTTGATTTCAAACAGTAAAAATTTGAATCAAGCCGCAAAATTATTCGGTGAAATTCATAATGATTCATTAAAAAGCATGAATTTTCAGCGAAAAAAATCAACTGCAAATATAGACAATGAAACGGTGGGGAGCTTATCAAACAGTTAGAAATGTGGAAATATTTCTACTTTTGCAGCATAATTGAATACGCATGAGAATAGAAAGAGACTTTCCACTGCAACCATATAACTCCTTTGGTATCAATGCTAAATGTTCGATTTTTGTTGAAATTGAGGACATTTTAGATTATAGATTA
>JAFGWF010000018.1 GCA_016937295.1 Bacteroidales bacterium | reverse complement strand
TGGCGAAACTATTGAACAGGCGGTAATGCGGGAGTCCATGGAAGAATTACATATCTCGGGATTTGAGTTTTTTCCTCTCGAAAAGCGTATGTTTTACGGGGAAACTACAACTGCAATGATTTTTATTTTTGGGGCAGTCACCGATTTGGAAATCCGTCCCGATGCTAAAGAAACCGCCGGAGGAAGGTTTTATAATCTATATTCGGTGAAAGATGTGGTGAGTGAAGAAAATTTATCAGCAGGATTTCTTCAAGAATATGCCCTGCTGATAAAACTTCATAAAAAAATCTTCAAGCATTAAGGCATTGGAGAGCATTTCTTTTTGCAGGTTTTTTTACAACCTTTCTCGGTCTTGGACGACTCACTACTGCTTTTTTCGGTAGTGGTTTTCGTGGTGTCCTCCATCAAATACGATGGCTCAGAAATGGAAACGGTGTTTTGGTTAAATGTGAATGAGCTGACCATCAATGCGATAACAAACATGCCGGCTATTAAACTAAAAATGGATTTGGTTTTCATATAACAGATATTTAAATGTTTAAAATATGTGGCTAAATTGCATTTAATAACCTGATGATTGGAAATGATATTTGTCAGGGTTTTAAAGGATGACTTTTAGGCCAACCTTAAAATCCATGTTTTTTTGATTGATTCCTTTTGGTGGTGCTGCATCAAATTCATACTCCATTTTTATCATCAATGCTAATTTGGAATTCATGTTGAGCGATAATTCTGAAAGATTCACAAAGCGGTAATCCTCAAACTTGTCGAAACGCGGCTGCAAATAAGTTACCGTTGAAAATTTACCTTTCTTTTCCGGGAAATAATAGAAAATCGTGAGATAGGATGACCACCTGCTATAGATAACATTATGGCTTATATCTTTAATTAATCTCTCGCGTTCAAGCATATAGATAGAGCCTAAGCTTAATCTTAATTTGCGCTTTCTTAACAAATCAAATCTTGGTCCGGTTCCAAATAACGTTCGACTTTTTAAATCTAAAACTATATCAGTTTGCATCTGGAAGAATATCTCTCCGCGAACCAAATCATTAAAATGTCGATTATACCTTAAATGTCCCATGCCGCTGTTGGAAATCTCAATATTATTGGTCTTTTCGTGTGAAGTATTGCCTATAAAATAGAAGGAGTTTTTTTTGTCAACAGAGCGATATTGTGCTATAAAATCAAAATCGAAATCTAAACTTGAATTGTCGTCATTCTTTTCTATCTCGAAGCTTAAATTGGAATTGAATACCAAACGGTTGGTGTCGTTTACTTTTCGCAGACTTTCGATGTTAATCATCTGAGCCTTATTGTTTAAAGCGAAAAGTACAAGTGAAAAGATGATGAGGATTCGGATTTTTGACATAAAAAAAAATGGCGCTCGGATAATTCAAGCGCCAAAAGTATAAACTTAGTCAGAAGTCTCGACAATTATTATAAAACTATCATTTTGCTTCTTAAAAGTTGTTGGTTTTCTTGCTCGATGGTGTAGTAGTAAATTCCAGATTCTAACTGATCTTTTGATATGGAAATTTTGTTGGAATTGATATTGCTAATCGTTTTAACAAGCTGACCACGTGTGTTATAAAGTTTAAATATGGCATCTTTTGGCGAAAATCCATTAACCTCAATCAAGGCGTTTTCAGTTACCGGATTTGGATAAAGAGTTGCAGAAATCCTATCATTCTTCAATTCATCTGTTCCAATGGTGAGTGGGGTAAATTTATAGATTGTGCCATTTGCAGGGGTTCCGTCAATAAAAGTTAGTGAATCCACAACTACCGGATTAGCCACATTTCCGGAAAGGACAAAGGCATTGAGTATATCGTAATCGGTAAGCCCTATGATTGCTCCGGTTTCACCGTCATAGTTTATTAAAGGGTTGGTTATTAAGGATGTTCCGTAGCGAAACTCGATGATGTTGGAGGTTTCGTAGAGCCAAAGTTGGATGTTGACATAGTCATTTAGTGTGCCATTATAACTGTTTTCCTCATAAAAACCTGCATTTTTCCACTCCAATTTGAAGATACGCGAGCCTGCACTTCCTTCCACTTTATAGCTAATTGGCGAAACAGAGTTTCCTGTATTTTCGCCTCTATCAATCAAATCGGCCTCGAATGGAACTATAAGAAAATCAAATTCATAGGTTTGCAGGTCAATATAATCGCTAAGAGCCGCTCCAGTGCCTATGCCAAAATAGACGCTGTCGATGTTTTTGCCGTAAAGATTGAAAGGGAATCCTATAGGAACTATAAATTCCGGGTCGTCCCATGTTTGATTGTTGTTTACGGATGTGGTGCCGGTTAAGTCAGCATACGTGCCTGTACTTTTTGTGAATTGATAGCTGGTTGATGCTTTTGTGGTGTTGGTCGTTTTCTCCTTTAAAAAACTTGGTTTTTGTTTAGGAGATGTGTTTTGGGCGGTACTAAAAGTCCAGCTAAAACACATTACTGCAATTAGTGAAATGATTGTAAATGTTTTCATAAAATTGTTTTTAGTTGATTGATAATGAGTTTGTGAGAAAAGAACGTAATGTTTTTTCCATGAGACAAAGATATAAGATTTTTTAAATAGTTGTAAAAAAATTCTGAGTCATTCCGATATATCTTTCATTATAAATCAATCTCGCCTATACATTAATGCCTTGTTTTGAAGTATTATTACTGTTCCAATTCTAAAATTATTTTGTAGTCTTGACTATGATATAATACGTCTGAGTTCGATTTGTAATCTCAAAATCAATAACATAGTCATTAAATTATTGAGATATTTTGTCGAATTCGACTTAATTTATGGAATAGGGTAAACTCCATTGCAAGGTTTCAAATTCACAAGATTCAAAACACGCTGTATCTATCTTTTTTTTGCGTATCAATTCTTTTCCCGAAATATGCTTTCCTGATTTTGTGGTGTAGATAAGATGTGGGTCGATAACCCTAAAGTCCATTTCAGACGTTTTTGCAATTCCGTATTTTCTTATCCATTTTTCACCCAATTTTATTCTACCCGTAGCCGTGTTTAACAGATATCTGTCTAAAGCAATTACTTGTTTCAAACCAGCAGAAAGGCCCATATTCGATTTTGGCATGGGGTCCGGATTTAATGCTCCGTTGGCAATATGGTATAGCCGAACTATATTTGAATTTGTTTCTAATAGAGTAGCTTTCTTGTTATATCCGTCAACAATGTTGTTGCTCTCAATCTTTTGCATATTAATACGGATTGGTAAATATTCCTTTCTGTTAAAATTAATTTTATTCCAATAATCATAATAACTATTTCTAAATCCGATAATTGAGTCCTTAGAGTATGGATGCCAATCAAAGAAAAAGTTTGGAGCCAACCAAAAATAAATCGTTACAAAATCCGCGTTAGTTATAAAAGTACAATGTGTCATTTGAGAACTCAGACCTGTGTACTTTCCTACAATGGAGTCTTGTGACCTGACGACTACTTTCAATTCAAAAGGTCGATTATATTTTGGGTAATTTTTCGATTGCCCAAGGGTGTCATCCCAGACCAAACTATAGGATTTAACCATTTCACCGTTTATATTTAATGTGCCCTCATAAATAACAGAAAGTTCGATTTTATTAGTGTCAATCGTGTGTACTTGAATCCAACTATTTTCATTTCCTTGAGTATAAACAGCCTTTGATCCGAAGACTAAAAATAGGATTAGGAAAAATTTTAATTGAGCTTTCATTTTAAAAATTAAACGGCTTGATTTAAGAAAAACTTGGCAGCCAAAGAGTGGTGTGAGGATTGGGTTTAGCACCAACTCTTCATAGAATGTCCACAACAAGCTTTTTTTCATATTATACTTCTTTTGATTTTGTTTATTTTATATTAATCCCATCAATCTCCTTCATCCATCGATCCGTTTCTGATAACGCTACAATAATTTTCTGGTTTCAACTTCTTGTAAAATACTCATTTGTTGTATTGCAATGCGGTTTAGTTTTTTCAAACGCTCGTTTTGTGGTATGTTTTCGTTGATAAAAACTGCGTTTAAGTTTTCCATATTCGAGAGGCAAATCAATTCGTTAATTCCGGCATAATCACGGATATTTCCTTTTAAATCAGGGTTTTGTTCACGCCATTGTTTTGCGGTAATTCCAAACAAAGCAACATTCAAAACATCGGCTTCATTGGCATAAATAATTGAGGTTTGTTTGGGGGTTAATTCCATAGGCAAAAGATTGTGTTTTATGGCATCGGTGTGTATGTGATAGTTAATTTTCGCAAGCTCCCGTTTAGCTGTCCACCCAATTTGCGCCTGTTCTTTTTCTTTTACCCTTTGGTATTCTTTAACAAGTAGAAGTTGAAAGCGAGGACTTATCCACATTCCAAAATGAAACGCGATATCTTTGTGGGCGTAAGTGCCTCCATAACGACCGGCTTTAGCGGTTATGCCTATTGCCGAGGTTTTTCCAATCCAATTTTTAACAGAAAGAACAAAGTTATTGCTACCGGCTGCATTTTTAATTGTACCGAATTCGGTATAATTAAAATTAGGATTGAATAAAAGCTCCCACTCGCCAATGTATTCTATGGTGCTTTTAAGGCTGAGCCACTTAATAATGATATGCTCTTCCATTTGGCTATGTGCCATGTCAGTCAGCGAGATATAATCTTCGTTATGACTATGAATAACTGAAATTTCAGCATTCTCAATCGTTAGTTTTTTATCCTTTGCCATAATAACCTATGATTGTTTTGTTTACAAAAATATTGAAACATACACCTTAATTTAGGTCGAAAATCTTATTCAAACTCAATTTCTTCAATCACTTTCATTAACCTATCCGTTTCACTTAACGCAACGATTATTTTCTGATAATGCAAAAT
>JAFGWF010000017.1 GCA_016937295.1 Bacteroidales bacterium | reverse complement strand
CTGAGGACATCAATTTCGTGAATTTGATTTTTATCTAAATGTCCAAGGTGATAGGCCGAAAAGCGTGAGTGATGCGGAAAAAGCGCCGACAAGCCGAACATTTTGAAGAAGGCTGCTGAAGGTGTTGGCAAACCCCGTTTCGATTCGGGCAAAAACTTACCTTTCCCATCAACCATCATCACACCAAGTCCTCCGGCATCAGGGTGGTTTTCCATAAAGGCGACTGATTTTTGAAGAGTATCCGGCTGAATCAAGGTGTCGGGGTTGAGAAGGAGCACATAATCTCCCTTAGAAATTCGGATGGCCTGATTATTTGCCTTGGAAAAACCGGCATTAAAATCGTTGGCAATCAGATGCACTTGAGGAAATTTTTCCCGTACCATTTCATTGGAATTGTCCACAGAATTGTTATCAACCACAAAAACCTCAAAGTCGAAATCAACCTCTGAATTATACACTGAACTCAGACATTGCTCAAGAAAATAAGCTACATTATAGTTAACAATTACAACAGACAGCTTCATTAATACAACTTTTGACGTTTGAGGAAATAAGGCAACAGCACCTCTTTTATACCTTTGTTTATATCCACCTCCACGAAATCAATTTTATATTGACCACATTTCAGTTTGAGCAAATCACGATATTCCTTCATTGATGTAGAATATTGATTTTTAACATCTTTAGGATTCAGTTTTAGGGTTTCACCGGATTCTAAATCAACAAATTTATATGGGCGACTACCAAATTCAAAACTAACTTCCAAGCGAGCATCCGTAACGTGAAACAAGATAATTTCGTGTTTATTGTATTTGAGGTGACGTAAGGCGTTGATAAGCTCATCAGGATTATTATTATCGAACATATCCGAAAAAATCACCACAAGAGAGCGTTTATGGATCGTATTTGCAATTTGATGAAACGTAGAAGCTACGTCCGTAAATTCATTTTTAGCAGGTTTGGGTTTTTCAAGCAGATTCTCTAAGTAACTGTATAGCAACTGTATATGACGGTAATTACTTTTAGCAGGTGAATGAAGTTTGATTTCACTATCGAACAGGCTTAAACCAACAGCATCGCGTTGTCGCCTCAACATTTCCATAATAGCAGCCGCGGCATAGATGGAAAAAGTGATTTTATCAGGATTTTCAAAGTCCGATGAATGATTATAAGGAAAATACATGGAAGGAGAGCGGTCAATTAAGATGCGGCATCGCAAATTCGTTTCTTCCTCATATCTTTTCACATATAGTCTTTCAGTCTTTGCATACAGTTTCCAATCTAAATGTCTTGTAGATTCGCCGGTATTATACTGGCGATGCTCGGCAAATTCGACCGAAAAGCCATGAAAAGGACTTTTGTGCAATCCTGTAATAAAACCCTCAACCACCTGACGAGCAAGCAGTTCAATATTTGAAAGAGAGGATATTTTGTTTCTATCGAGATGTATCAAAGCTATTTTGATTAAATAAAAATACCGCCGGAAAAGCGGTATAAAAGTAAATGTTTTTTACCAAAATTTAGATTAAAGCATCCAGCTTTTCAGCTAAAACGGCTTTAGGCACAGCACCCACTTGTTTATCAACAAGTTTACCACCTTTAAAAAACAAAAGAGTTGGAATATTGCGCACGCCGTATTCAACAGTGATGTTAGGATTAGAGTCCACATCAATAGCTCCAATCACGGCTTTTCCTGCATATTCTTCTGCAAGTTGCTCAACAACAGGCTTCACCATGCGGCATGGGCCACACCATTCTGCCCAAAGGTCAACTAAAACCGGAATATCCGATTGCAATACTTTTTCCTCAAAATTGGCATCAGTCAATTCGATAGTCATGATTAATATAATTTAGGTTGATAATAAGATTCATTAGGGCGCAAAAATAGTTGTTTTTTCATTGAAGAAATGGCAAATAATTGACAGTTATTATTTTTTAAAAGATAACACATATTCAGAAACTCCCCAATTATCCACCGCAACATTGTCCTATTGTCCTTCCATCCTGTCCTCGCCGGCTTTTGTCACAGTTTTTGAAAAGCCAATCCCCTCAAAACCTATGCACTTCCCTCCCATCAAAAACATGCGCCAAAAGCCTCCCTCTTTCCCTTTCTTAAAACATATAAGATTTAACATGTTTAACTTTTTTTTCAAAACAAAATCCTAATTTAACACCTATTTTTGCCCAGCTTTTAACATATTATTTTATTAATCAATAATTTAACGCTCAAGCAAACTTCAATCCTTATAACCTATAATTATATTTTATGATAAAAATCTCTTCTGTTTTTGGAAATATCAAGGGCGACATGTTTGGCGGAATCACTGCCGGAATTGTTGCACTTCCTTTAGCTTTAGCCTTTGGTGAGCAGACCGAACTTGGAGCCATTGCCGGTTTGTATGGCGCCATTGCCCTTGGCATTCTGGCGGCCATTTTTGGCGGCACCAAAACCCAAATCAGCGGACCAACTGCACCAATGACCGTTGTTTCAGCCGTCATAATTGCCGAGGCTGTGAAAACCGCCGGCTCCGTTGAAGCAGCTATGCCCATCATTGTAGCCACGTTCGTCTTAGCCGGACTAATGCAGGCAATGCTTGGAATAATGAAATTAGGACAATACATTAAATATATCCCTTATCCTGTGGTCTCCGGCTTTATGAGCGGCATAGGATTCATTATTGTCATCACCCAAATATTCCCATTTTTTGGTTTCAACTCACCAAGCGGAGGCGCTTATGGAACCATAAAAGAAATTCACCGCATTCCGGAAATCATCAATATCTATTCGGTTTTACTTGCAGGACTTACCATTGGAATCATTTACCTTTTTCCGAAAATCACCAAAAAAGTCCCATCGTCATTAGTTGCCTTATTGGTCATTTCAATTGGAGCCTATTTTCTCATACCTGTTGAGGCTATTCTCAGAATCAATTCCAACGGCCCGATTCCTACAGGTTTACCGGCAGTACACCTTGATTTTTTTAGCGCCTATTTAAAATGGGAAAACCTTGTAGTCATTGCCGAGTACGCTTCCACGCTGGCTGCACTTGGAGCCATTGACAGCTTACTCACTTCGGTAGTTGCCGACAATATGACCAAAACCAAACATAACAGCAACCGAGAGCTTATTGGCCAAGGCATTGGAAATATGGCAGCCGGTTTCATTGGCGGATTGCCCGGTGCCGGAGCAACAATGCGGACTGTTATCAACATAAAAACCGGAGGAAAAACCCCAATTTCGGGCGTAATTGCAGGATTACTGCTCTTTGCAATTCTAATGGGTTTGGGTAGTCTCGTTGGGCATGTACCCAATGCCGTTTTAGCCGGAATTTTGATTACAGTGGGCATCGGCATCATCGATTATAAAAGTTTGCGATTGATTAGAAACATTCCTCGAACCGATGCAGTGATAATGATTAGTGTTTTGACGCTCACCGTTTTAGTCGATTTATTAGCCGCCGTTGCTGCAGGAATGGTGTTGGCCTCGCTCCTATTTATGATTAAAGCTTCTAAGATTGTTGAAGCCAACAGCAAAACCGAACCCATTGGCGATTTCAAACCGGAAACACCATGGAAGGATGAAGCGAACATTTCCAAAATATCTGAATGCGTTTACATCAAGCACATCGAAGGACCGCTTTTCTTTGGTTTCACTGCTGGCTTTCAGGATTTGGTGAAGAATCTGCCCAAAATTAAAATCATCATTATCCGAATGGATCGTGTGCCTTATGTCGATCACAGCGGACTTTATGCCATGGAAGACGCCATTCTCGACCTTAAGCAGCGCGGGATGGAAATAGTATTTACCGGATTAACCGGCCAACCTAAAATTATGTTCCAGAAAATTGGAATCATTCCTAATCTTGTCCCAAAAGAACAATGTTTTGAAAACATTCATTCCTGTGAGTCATGGCTGACAGAAAAAATGAAGGAAAATAAAACTAAAAACCAATAAATTATGTACACTCCAGAAGAATTGAATAAAATGGTAAAAAACCAAGAATTCTTAAAAAACTTAACTCCTGACATTGCTAAACAAATGTTGGTTGAGGGGAACAAACGTTTTCTAATGAAAGAGCCAATTGAACGTGATCATCATTGGTATATGAAGGAAACTATTGATTCTCAGCATCCTTTTGCAATCGTTTTAGGTTGTATCGACTCAAGAGTCCAGCCAAATATTGTTTTTGACCAGGGCATTGGCGACCTTTTCATTGCGCGTGTTGCAGGCAACATTATCAATCAAGATATCCTCGGAAGCATGGAATATGCTTGTAAAGTGGTCGGCTCAAAATTGGTTGTAGTTTTGGGACACACCAGTTGCGGCGCCGTAAAAGGAGCCTGTGATGATTTTAAAATGGGCAACCTCACCTCTTCGATGCGACATATTCAGTTAGCTGTGGAGCGCACAATCACCCCTGCGGGAGTGATTCGCAACTCAAAAAATCTTGAATTTGTGGACGATGTTGCACGAATGAACGTGAAACTTTCCGTGGAAGATGTACTTAGTCAAAGTGAAATTTTAAGAGCCATGCAAGAAAATGGCGAGATAGATGTGATTGGCGCAATCTATCATCACTCAACCGGTGAAGTTGAGTTTTGTTAAAAGTTGAATACTAAATATTTAGATTAAAAATGGGAGTTGATTTCGACTCTCATTTTTATTTTGGAGCTACCTCAAGCAAAGCTTTAAAGGCCTCATAAACTAAAAAAGCCGGCCAGACCATTGCTTTTAGAAATCCAAGAACGCCCATCCAGAAACCTACGGCATGGCTGATAAAATAAATGGCGGCACCGATAAAACCAAGTCCATAAATAGCCCCACCCGTTGCATTGCAGTTTTGATTTTTGTCACTCATCTCTTTGTATTTAAATGAATTATACTATTCTGTTAATTAAATCATAAAAGTAAATAAAAGAATCATTGTTGTCCGATAAAAAACTCTTAAACAATCTGAAACACTTGATATATTTAGTCCCTACGGGACTTTTGGGAATTCTGGGGTTACTTTATTCTCTACCAATATTATGCCCCTAACAGGGCTGTCCCGTTAGGGACATAATATTGGTAGAAAGGATATTATGATATGGAATAAAGTCCCGTAGGGACTAAATATAATTTTTATCGGACAACATTGTAAAAGAATAATGAATTCAAGTTTTTTTTGTTTTTAACAAGGTTGATTTTTTGAAAAAAAGCTAAATTTTAAGATATTGAGAAACATAAAAGGGGGTATAATTTTATAGTTATTTCAACAACCTGAATGGCAAATCAACACCATAGAACATTGTTTTAAATCCCTATTTAAATTCAATTTAAAGTCGAAATAAGCTAATAAATATCAATATTTGCAGCGGGATAACAATTGTGTTGAAGAACTAACTATCTTTTAAATGGCTGCAAAGTATCTTATTGGCATTCTACTATTTACGTTTGCTTTTACATCGTTAAAAGCTCAGAAGGATGGGCTGTCGGTTTATATTGAAGTCTTAGATTTAGTCTCAAGCGGCTTTATAGACGAAGCAAATACCTTAATTGACTCCTTAGAAAAAACCTGCAAAAACGACACGAACAGTTTCAATTATGCCAGTGTTTTAGCATCGAAAGCAAAATTGTTAAGCGAAAGCGGAGATTACGAAAAGGCGATAAATTATCGGTCACAATCCATTGAAATAATGGAAAAAAACAATTTAGATAAAAGAGGACTCGCTATTTTCTATGCCGATTTGGGTTTTTTATTACGAAGCAAAGAAGATTTTAGCGGATTAGACTATTATCTTAAGGCAAATCAGCTATTTAGGAAAATGAAAAACTGGGGTGATTTGGCTCAAAGTTATAATACAATTTACCCCTATTTCAAAGATGAGATTGATGCCTCAGGCTGTGTTTACTTTAGTCAAGTAGCGATGTATTATTTTCGTAAAGCAAATCCTAAAATAGATACCACA
Organism: Bacteroidales bacterium; assembly: GCA_016937295.1. Taxonomy (GTDB): domain Bacteria; phylum Bacteroidota; class Bacteroidia; order Bacteroidales; family UBA1556; genus UBA6267. The sequence continues at coordinate 2,880 of JAFGWF010000017.1, read as the reverse complement.
GACGCCAAGACCATCATTTTCAAAAGTTCTTTTGAGCTTGCCATTGGAGGCGCTTACCGACTGATAAATGGTGATAGTGCAATTAAATACTATTATAAAGCACTGGAAACCATTAAACAAACTAATCATCCGTATGCTAATGATTATCGGTATAGTACCCTTTTAAGCATTGCTACGTTAAATTTTTATCAAGGAAACTTCGAGGAATCGCTTAAATATCTTAATTTGGCTCAAGCGGTATTTGTAAAAATGTTCAGCCTTGAGTCCCCTCACTTCGTTACCATTCAACACATTAAAGGAAAGGTTTTTCAAGAGTTGCAGCAATACGATTCCGCCTTCTTCTATACAACCGAGGCAATTAAAAAGTACGAGAAAATAGGACAAAACAGCAAATGGATTAGCAACTGCCTCTGCATCTTAGCTGATAATGAATACGACCACGGCAACTTTCAAAAGGCCTTGGAGTGGGCTCATCAGGCAATGTTTTATAACACTAAAACGGGAGACCTTCCAAAAGATTTAAATGCGGTTTTACCCTTAGACAGCTCCTATCTTAGCCTTGACGAATATCGACAAAGTTTGCTTTTAAAGGCAAATATTAACGATGCACTTTACCACGACAAACAAGATAAGGAGCTACTTTTACAAACCTATAAGCTTCGGAAGTTCTTTCTTGAGTTTATTTTAGATGGTTATTACAAAAACACGATTTCCTTAAATCGAATGTCCAAAAATTTTGACGAAAACGTGACTGAAGGAATCAATTTATATTTAGCCACTGCTTACGAACTTTTTACGAAAACTCGTGATAAACAGATTTTGGAAGAATCATTTCTATTGGTGTCGAATTTAAAAGCCGGTTTGATGCAAGAGCAGAATAAAAATGGAAATTCTACATCAAACGCATATTTATTGAACCTAAATAAAGAATTGACCGAACAAAAGAAACAAATATCGAATTTTGATTTTATTCGGTTGCATGAGAAAATTTCAACAGATTCATTAGAAAAAATACATGATTTACTTGCTGAATCTTATATTAAATCCCTGCAAATCAGACATAAAATAAGCGATTATGAAAAACAAATTGAATCTAAAGACAGCTTTAACATCTTTGATTTTAGTCAATTTGCTGCGACTTTTGAACCAAATCGACTGGTTGTAGATTATTACTATAACGATAGCACTTTATTTATTTTTGCCATCTCAGCAAAAGAAATACACTTGGTTTCGCAACCTTTACCGGATGATTTTAGTCAGAAAATTGCGTTACAAAAAAGATATCTTAAGTCGGGTGATCCTGCTTTAGAAAGCAATTCCAAAGATTTGTACCAAATTCTACTTAAGCCTGTAAGCTTGCTTTTAGAATCTAAAAATCAAATTACGATAATTCCCTACCAAGACCTTTTCACCATTCCGTATGAGGTGTTGATTGACGAAAATGGTAATTATCTCATTGAAAAACAGTCAATAACTTATAATTTCAGCTCGCGAAATCTGGATTTCAGCCCCGAAAAAACTAAAAATCATTCCTTTATTGGATACGCCCCAAATTTTAAAGATGAAGGTTCAATCGACTTTGCTATGCGTGATATTCTATTGATTGACACCAATTTACGAAGTGCAACAGTTTTCGACATGAATCACAATCGGGTATCAGCCTTGCCCTATGCCGCAAGCGAAGTTGAAGAGATTCATAAACTGTTCATTGATAATAACTTTGAATCCTTATTAAAAACAAATTCAGAAGCCACCGAGTCGCATTTTAAAGCAAATTGCGACAAATTCGGGATAATCCATATCGCCAGTCACGGTTACGCATCAGCTCAATATCCCGAGTTATCAGGCGTGTTTTTTACAAATGAAAACGGTGCAGAAGACGGCTATCTTTTCTTGAGCGAACTTCAAGATTTGCAACTGAAAGCCAATCTTTTAGTCATTAGCGCTTGTCAATCGGGCAAAGGGACAGTAAGTGGAATTGAAGGCGCTATTTCACTTCCGCGAGGCTTTATGATTGCCGGAACTCAAAATGTTGTCGCTTCGCTATGGAAAGTACATGACGAGCGAACTAAAGACCTTATGGTACTGTTTTACAGCTATTTGCTTAACGACAAGCTAACCTTTTCAGAAGCGTTACGCCATGCAAAAATGGAATGTATCAAAGAAGGTTTTCTTCCAATGGACTGGTCAGGTTTTGTGATATATGGAAATAATTAAAGGAAGCTAATTAGAAATCCACTGTAGAAAGAGCTCGGCTTTATGGTAATTGAGATGGTCTTGAAGTAAATTTTTACTGCGAAAATCAGAATCTTCTTTTGAAAAAGGCCGTTGAGCTAATTGATTAACTTGTTCGATAATTTCATCAGTTGATTCGGCAATATGAACTAATGAGGCCATACCGCTGCCGGAAAGCATAGCATTATTGGCAACGATATGCCGTCCTCGAAAAACCGACAAAAGCAATTTGTGCTTAAAACCCGTGGGTTGAAACGTTATCATCAACTGAACTTGTGCTTCAGCAACTAATTTATCCATTTCCGCATCCGAAGGATTTGCAAAAAGCCTCACCCCCGTTTTCTCTGCCTTTTGTCGAAGTTCAATAGAAGGATTCTTGCCGGCAATAATGAGTGGCAAAGTAATTTTCGCAGAAATGTTTTCCAAAAGATAGTTGGCAATTTCCACATTTTCAGCAACAGACAAATTGCCATGAAAGAAAGCATAACTTCCCATTCCAGGCTCAATTTCCAAGTTGTCCATGCCATTGAAAGGAAAAATTCTAATGGACGGAACATGAGGAAAATTAGATTTAAAATATTGATAATCAGAATCTGAAACAGGAAAAATTACTGAAGCACGATTATGAATTATATCAAATCGTTT
>JAFGWF010000140.1 GCA_016937295.1 Bacteroidales bacterium | reverse complement strand
TGCAAGTCAAGTTTATCAAATTGAAACAGAAGCGAAATTGGCGGAGTATTACCAAAAAAACAATATGGCCGAACAGGAAATAGTTTCTCGAAATAGCATTATCAACGACTTGGAAGAAAACCGCGAAGAACTGAAAAAAGAAAAATTGGATGTTGATGGTCGAATTGCAGAAGAAAAGCTCAATCTGGCTTCTGTTTATATTAGTGGTAATCAGCTTAATGAGGCATTTTCGGTGCTCGACGACATGCCGGATATTTTAGAGAAAAAAAAGGATAAAACTTCTTTAGAGTTCAAAAAGGAAATTGCCAAATTGCGCTCTCAGGCATTTTTAAAATCCGGCCAAAAGGAGGAAGCCTTGAAAAGCTATGAAGAATATGCGGCTATTTTGGATGAGCTTTATAGCCAATCGGAATTGGAATATAAAGATATAACCCAGTTAAACAACCAGTTACGCGACCATCAGTGGCGGATTGATTTTTTAGAAAAAGACAAGCAAATCTATGATGCTGAGATAGAAATGATTGCCAAGGAGAGCGAATTGAAGGAAGAAAAGCTTTCGTATCAACGCACATTTATCATTCTTCTTAGCGGTCTCATTCTTTTACTTTTAGCCTTTATAATTGTGCTTATTGCCAGGATGCGAATTCAGAAAAAGCATAATTCCTACCTTGCGTTGAAGTCGTTGCGAACTCAGATGAATCCCCATTTTATTTTCAATGCCCTTAATTCCATCAATCATTTTATTGTAAAAAATGACGAACGAAACGCCAATAAATTTTTAGGGAAATTTGCCAAACTAATGCGTGATATTCTTCAAAATTCGGAAGCAGATTTTATTCCGGTGAAACAAGAAATCGAAATGATACGTCATTATTTGGAATTAGAATACATGCGTTTTCCTGATAAATTTAAATATGAATTTCTCATACAAGAAGAGCTGGAAAACAGTGATTTTGAGATACCTCCAATGATTTTGCAACCATATATCGAGAATGCCGTTTGGCATGGATTACGCTATTTGGAATCGGATGGAAAGCTTTCAGTAAAAATGGAAAAAGCCGAAAAGTCGTTGCGGGTGATAATCGAAGACAATGGAATTGGAAGAGCCAAATCTGCAAGTTTAAAGACAAAAAATCAATTGGAACACAAATCGAAAGGCCTGACAAATACATCAGGCAGACTAAAAATACTATCGCGGCTTTACGGAAAAGAAATTCATGTCGAAATCACCGATCTTCACCCTGACGGAACCGGAACTCGGGTGGAATTAGTATTACCGTTGATGAAGATACACACTTAGTTAAACCTGTCTGTTTGAAAACAAGTCGGTATTGTCAACCGATTGACCTTCATACTTTTGAACCTCTTCGTTTAAATATTTCAGCTCAATTCCGACTTGACGAAACATCTCTTCCGACTCGGCTCCTGCATGATATTTTCGTTCACAAACCACTCGCACGATTCCACAGTTGATAATCAGCATAGCACAAGTTCGGCAGGGCGTCATTCGACAGTATAAAGTAGAGCCATCTAAAGCAATTCCGCGCCTTGCAGCTTGTGTTATGGCATTTTGCTCGGCATGAACCGTGCGAACACAATGTTGAGTCACCGAGCCATCTTCATGTATCACTTTCTTAAAAAGATGACCTACATCGTCGCAATGTGGCAATCCTTTTGGAGAGCCCACATAGCCGGTCACTAGTATCTGATTATCTTTAGCGATGACGCATCCCGAACGCCCACGATCGCAGGTGGCACGGGAAGCTACCATATCGGCTACTTTGATAAAATATTCGTCCCAAGACGGACGGATGTACTTCTTTTGTTCCTCTGACATAGTTATTTAATTTTACTTAATACATCTTCTAATTGCTTGTAGAGTGAGTCTAAATCCCCATCATTATTCAGCACATAATCAGCCATTTGAATACATTTAGTCAAATTCTGCATGTTTGGATCTTGATTATTCATTTCGCGCTTTTCGTTTTCCAAAAAGGTTTCAAAGTCGATATAATCCGTCTCGGATTTACGAAGTTTTATTCTCTCGAATCGCAACACAGGATTTGCATCCACCGCTAATAGCACAAACTGCTCATTTCGGCGCAAACTTTCCACTTCCCCCGGTGTTCGAATGCTCTCAATCACGCTGTTAGCTCCTGCCTCTAAGGCCTCATCAAACAACATGTCGATAATGTAGGATGGGCTATGTTTTCGTCTTAATTCATTGGCAACCGAAGTCAAAGTGTCCCGATTAACAGGATAATTTCGACGGTTAACCTCACGAGTAATAAATTCCCGCGCTGAGAAATGTTTGAACCCTCTGGTTTTTATAAGATAGTCAACGATTGTTCCTTTACCAGCTCCTAAAGTACCTGTAATTCCAACAATTTTCATTTCAATATGTTTTACGTTCTTTTAACTCTTGAATCCACTTTTCATCCACTGCCAAAGGCTTAAAGGCTTGAATTGCTTCCAACAAATCCTTAGGATTATCTCTAAAAATCACATTATGACGGTGTTCGTATTTCATAAAACGCTCCTCAAGAATGCGGTCGAACATGGCAATCAACGGATCATAAAAACCGTTGACATTCAAAAAACCAACCGGTTTTTCGGAAATGCCTAATTGAAAATAGGTGAGCACTTCCATCACTTCATCCAGAGTTCCAAAGCCTCCCGGCATTGCAATAAAGGCAGCCGAAAGCTCTCCTATAAGGTTTTTGCGTTCGCTCATCGAACTTACGATTTTCATCTCGGTAACAGCATCATGACCGACTTCCTTTTCGAGCAATAGTTTTGGAATCACCCCTACTACACTGCCGCCTGAAGCCAAAATGGTATCGGCAATCACACCCATCAGCCCGACTTTTCCTCCCCCATAAATAAGCTCAATGCCATTACTAACCATTAAAGATCCCAATTCTACTGCAGCCTGACTGTAAACCTCCTTTGCTCCAATGCTTGAACCACAAAACACTCCGATACTTTTAATTGCCATAATTTCAATTGGTTAGTAAAATAAAAAAACCATTTTCCGGTTTGGCTAAGGTACAGTTTTTCGGCGATGTGTTCATTTTATAATTTTCAGTTGGCAAAAATCCTGAATTTTCGTCCGAAACCTGATGTTTTTTCTACATTTGCTTCAAATTTTATCATTATGGAACTTATTCAACCTTTAAAATTTAAACCCATTTTTTTAGAAAAAATATGGGGAGGAACAAAGATTAAAACGCATCTAAAATACGACTTTGGCAATATTCCTAACTGCGGCGAAGCGTGGATGTTGAGTGCAGTGCCAGGTTACGAATCTGTAGTTGCGGAAGGGCCCTTAGAAGGGAATACACTTAGTGAGTTGGTTGAAATATTTATGGAAGATTTGGTTGGAGAAAAAGTTTATGACCAATTTGAAAACAATTTTCCGCTATTAGTCAAATTCATTGACGCATCGCAATGGCTTAGTATTCAGGTGCATCCAGATGATTCTTTGGCTCAAAAACGCGGTTTTGAACGTGGAAAAACCGAAATGTGGTATGTGTTGGAAGCTGATGAGAATTCGCAATTGATAAGTGGTTTTTCAAAGGAAATCTCCAAAAAAGAATATGTGGAACGACTCCAGAAAAAGCGACTTGAGGAAGTTTTGAATTTTCAAAAAGTGAAACAAAACGAGGTGTTCTTTACGCCAAGTGGACGAATCCATGCCATCGGTCCGGGGATTTTGTTGGCCGAAATCCAACAATCCGCCGATTTAACGTATCGGATTTTTGACTGGGATCGCGTTGATTCTCATGGAAATCCACGTGAGCTCCACGTCGAAGAAGCATTAGATGCCATTGATTTTAGTATCACTGAGGATGCCCGCACACCTTATACTCCAGTTCATAACCAAACCATTCCGTTAGTTTCAAGCAGTTATTTCACCACCAATTTACTTGAGTTAGATACAGCCATATCAAAAAACTACGAGGATTTAGATTCATTTGTGATTTATGTAGTTACTCAAGGTTCTCTGCAGATTCATTTCAACGAAACCCAATTAGATGCAGCAATGGGTGAAGTAGTACTAATTCCTAATGCCTTGAAAAACATTGACTTATACCCTACACCCGCTGCTACTCTTTTAGAAGTGTTTGTATAATTAACGTATAATCGGTTGCAGAAAACAGAACTTCAAACCGATTATTTATCGCTTTTGTTGACCAAATTAAACTTTATTGGAATAGTAATATCCATATCGACTTTTTGGCCGTTTTTTTCTCCCGGAGTCCATTTCTTCATCAAACCTACAACTCTAACTGCTTCAGCATTTAAGGAAGCCTCAACTCCTCGTAGAACTTCCACCTTGGCCAAATTTCCATCTTTTTGAATTAACGCCGTAACATACACAACGCCACTTATGCCATTTTTAGCAGCTTCGCTTGGATACTTAATATTATTTCTCAAGAAGTTGAGCATATCAGGATACTCAGGCGCCTTAACAACATCTTCTGATGTTATCTCTTCAACAGTCGGCATTGTGTTGATTGGCAAATGAGACGACCAATCGAATGAGAAAAGAAAAAATGCAATCAACAATACTGGAAGCATAGCCAAATATCGGACTGCTGAGGTTTTTGGTTTTTTGTTTGTGTTAATCATTTGAATACGTTTTAAAATTAAGGATTTATTAAAATTATGAGCTAAATCAAGTTGCTTTCCAATAATACTCTCCACTAAAACCTTGATATAAGTCTGATTGTCAACGCTTTCGCTAATAACGTAATCATCAGCTAAATACTCGTGATTCATTCTAATCAATTTGGAATACAAATAAATAAATGGATTCATCCAGAAAAATACCTTTAATAACTCAATGATTATAACGTCAACACTGTGCCATTGTCGAATATGAGCCATTTCGTGTAAGATTATTTCGTCGGTGACTTTTTCAGTAGATTTTGGTAAAAACAGTACATGAAAAAATGAAAAAACTGTGTAGGACTCGTCTATGTCTATTTGAGAAAATCCATGAAATTTTGTCAAATTATTTCTTTTAATCAACGAGTAAATACGATATATTTTACTGATAAACAGGAAGAAAAGAAATGCGCTAATAATACCGTAAAACATTTGAATTAAAAAAGAGTAAGAATCTGTTAGCTCTTTAGACCGCATCGAAATTTCCTGAACGGGAAAAACTATGTTCACATTATGTCCCACAAAAAAGCTAAAAGGCGTATTAATGTGAATCAATGGGATTATCGTTGAAATGATTATACCGAATAGCAATACCCATCTATTCTTCTGAAATTCAGTTGATTTCCTTAGAAACAATAGAAAATAACCCAAAAACAACCCACTGATCAGGGTAAAGGCGATTATGAAACTAAAAAAACTATTCATCTTCCTTTTGTTTTAATTTTATCTGATTCTGAATTGTTTGTAGCATAGCATCAAGTTCCTCAACCGAAACATTCTGTTCTTGCGTAAAATGAGAAACCAAACTGGAAAACGAATTATCGAAATAGCCTTTTACAATATTTTTTAGGGTGCTTTTCCGATATTGACCTTTGCTGACTGTTGGAAAATATTGATGTGTTTTCCCAAATGATCTATACGACACGAAACCTTTTCGCTCTAATATCCTAACAATTGTCGAAACGGTATTATAAGCCGGCTTAGGCTCCGGAATAACTTCTAAAATGTCTTTCACAAAACCGGCTTCTATCTCCCACAAAATTTGCATAATCTGCTCTTCTGCCTTGGTCAACTCTTTCATTACTGTTTTGAATTTATCAATTATTCGTTAAAATTTAACTAACTAAAATCTTAGTTGATTAAAACAACGCAAAAGTATAACTATTATTTTAGTTATTCAACTAAATTCTTAGTTTTTAATAAATTATTTTTATAAGTTTGATTTTCTGTTATTTATAATATTCACATTTACACAAATTCCATTAATCTCAAGAATTATTTGTGAATTTAAATAGATTCATCAAAAAAGTAATCCCGAATTTGATTAATGCGTTCTAAATCCGAATTTTCAAAACTAAACTCTTCCGGAATAATCTGTAATAACATGGAAAGTGAATTTATTTCGGCAAAATCCCTTAGGTTTTCCTCATCAGTAGTGCGATACTTTTTCTGATTCAATTTTAAAAACTGCAACGTTCGCAACCCATCAAATTTATCGTGACAGGCCTTAACAAAAACTTCTTTACTTCGGCAGTTATTGCGAAGTGTTGTTGCCCAGCTCGGCTCAAGCACCTCATCCACAGGTGTTACCACATCGGCATCAAACAGAATCGGAAAAAGCTTATAAGCTTTGTGAATCGACTCAAACAACTCTGACCTATAAATTGGGTAACTCGACCAATCGCCTTGAGCACCTTTAATCATGGCCGGACCGGTGCCAAAATAAACCCGATCGGAAAACCTTGCAGCAGGATAAACGGGCAACGTATTAGTTGTGGATATTTCTTTGAATTTCACCATTTTTTGTAGAAAGTAAAAATCCTCACCACTTTTTTTCGGAGTCATACCACCAATTTTGCGATAAGCCCAAACCTTACAAGCCATTGCCGAACCTAAAGCGGTAAAAGCATAAGGGCTTCCTATTTTGCGCAAATTCCATTCGTAATGCCGCATATAAATCTCATATCGAAGAATGGCACGGTCAGCTAATCCATCACCACTGAGCAAATGATAATAAGGAATTGCAATTGCCGGTAAGGTAGGATTTAAATGAAATTGATTGAAAACTGATTGGAAATAATCCGAATCGAAATGGGTATCTCCATCTAAACTTATTATAATATCTTCTTTTTCAGCGACTTGATTAATACTATCCATCAAAACTTTTCGAGCGATGCCAACGCCATGAAGTTTTTCCACCCAGCCATTTCCTTTTGAGGATTTATCAATTATCACCATGTGAAAACTTGAAATTCTCTCTAAGTACCGCAAGGTCTGTTGATTATTTAGGACTTCAGAAAACTTTTTATTATCCAAATGCCACGATTCCGGCTGATTGACACAAAACCAAACCACAAAGCTTTTGAAACTTTGCTGTTCGATATCTTTAATAAGTCGTGGCAAATTGTCAAACTCGTTGAGCAGAGGAATCGCCACATGAATTTTTGGCAAGTCTTGAGTATTCATTAATGCAAAAATAGGCAATCGGCTATTAGCCCAACCGAATAAAAAATGTAAAAAACAGAACATTTATAAGTGTATCGTAAGGCAATAAACAAAAGATAGTATCTTTGGCAGCCATGACCAAGCAAGGAAAGATATACTTCATTTCGGATTTACATCTCGGTGTTGATGCAGCCCAAACCAGCATCGAGCGGGAAAAGAAATTTGTGCAATGGCTCGATTTTGTTTCAAAAGACGCCACAGAAATCTATCTTTTAGGCGATATTTTCGATATGTGGTTTGAATATAAACATGCGCTTCCGAGAGGTTTTTCAAGAGTTCTGGGAAAATTTGCTGAGTTAGCCGACAGCGGAATCCTTTTTCATTATTTCACAGGCAATCACGACATGTGGGTGAAGACCTATTTTTCGGAAGAAATGGGCATGAAAATTTACCGCCAACCGATTGTTAAGATTCTGGCAGACCAAAAATTTCTTCTTGGCCACGGCGATGGATTAGGCCGTGGAGATTATGGTTATAAGCTGAT
>JAFGWF010000139.1 GCA_016937295.1 Bacteroidales bacterium | reverse complement strand
TTTTGTTTCAATTCCAGTATGGTTCGATTGGGAGGCAAGTCGTTTCATCTACTTTACCAAAGTAGATAAAAGTTTCAATTCCAGTATGGTTCGATTGGGAGTTTTCAAATTGCCCATCATCGTTGACCCGCTACCACGTTTCAATTCCAGTATGGTTCGATTGGGAGCCGTCGCTAAACGCTGCAAAAATAACGGTTTTACTGGCTCCGTAAAACCGTCTCTTTAAAAATTTTATACTTTTTTGTGTCGAAGTCTAATTTGGCATTTCTACCGCACCTTCGACAACTTTCTTAAGTTCCTGTTTTTCAATACGTCAATGAACTTTCTATCTTAATTTCTCAACTCACTCATTCATTTACTAAACTCTTTTGCTGCTTCGACAACCTGACTATAACATCATGTCCGTTGTATTTCGCTCTTTTCCAACTATTTGCTTCTCTAACCACCGTTCCTCTCGCGACTTGAATATGATTAAACTATCTTCGTCCTTTTCCATGATGGCACCGGCCTTCAAAACTAATTCTTTTAACTTTACCTCCGTAATCTCTCCTTCAAAAACCGAATTTTGTATCCATGTCAAATACTGCCTGCACAATTTTAACATCTTCCCTACTCGCTTCTCGCCCATATCGTAAACTAATATTGCATACATTACCAATATATTTTAAACGGTTGATACTCTTCTATTTCCAATAAATCCTTCTGCATTTTATAACACTCCAACTTGATTAAATGTTTATAACTAACACTCTTTTTCAATGTCCTATGCTGAATAGTTTCCTGCATTCGGTCTTCAAACGCCTTAACAAATGTTTTCTTCCCTGACTCTTTTAAAACAGTTCGATTAAAACTCTGCTCAAAATCAGTTGCTTGTATCTCTCTTTTATTCAAAACTTTGAAAATTACCCTGTCCACCAATAGCGGCTTGAAAATCTCAGCCAAATCTAATGCTAACGAATATCTCCTCTCTCCCGGCTCATGCAAATAGCTTATTGTCGGATTCAATTGCGTTTGATGTATTGCCCTCAAACACTGACTATAACACATCATGTTTCCAAAACTTACCAATGCGTTCACTTCATTTAACGGAGGCTGCTTACTCCTACCTTCCATCACAAAATGATTCAAAATCACATCAAACGCCTCGTAATAAGTCTGTCTTATATTTCCCTCCATCCCCATAAGCGCCGCTATGCTTTTCATTTCCATTAACTTATCTCGATAATGGCCTATTCGAGTTATTTGCTCCTCCAAATCTTTACCCCGATTATCGTAATATTTTAGATTTTTGAGCATATTGAACGATGCGCCCTCTATTATTTTCTGCGCCAACAACAAACGCCTACTTTTTTTGAGATATGCCTTTGTTTGAGCAATTATCATCCGTCCCGCCAATAATCCATCTCGAGGCATAAATGACCCTGTATAATTTTCGTAGTAATCGTAAAAATGCACTGGAATTTGATGCTTTCCGAGAAAATTATATAGAGCACTGTTCGCATCAATCGAACCAAACGCATGGAGCTCTTCAACTCCTTCTACCGGTAAGTATCTTGGCGGAATATCTTTACCCTCTTCATCCACAGGACTGAATTTCAATGTATTATCTTTCCTCGAAAGTCGCCCGGAATTAAACATGTAGTAAGTACGTTTCATAAACTTCGCATTTAATCCATTTCTTCCCCCGAAAAACAAAAATCATAATAGCTGCAATTACGGCATATCTTGGTTTCCGTCTTGTCCGGACACTGTTCCGAATGTATCACCTCGGAAATCTCCTTTTCAAAAATAATAATCTCTTCACGATCCCTTTCGCTCAAAATCACTTCCGAAGTTCGCCGCAATTTTGGATATTCTAAAATTCCCGTAACCCCTTCTATTCCTGCGTTTTCAAATACGTATAAATAGTATTTCAATTGCCATTCATGCGCCGTATCAATCTTATCCGACTTTTTTACTTCGTGAATTACTTTTCGTTTCTTATCGTAATAATCGACTTTTATACCTCCAAGGGTTACTTCTTCAAACTTTTCGCTACGTTTCACATAACTATGCTCGTGAATCAACTTGCCCTCATACACTATTTCGCTGCTATGCTCCATGCCCATGCCGTTGGCAAAAAGCCAAAGTTTTCGATGACAAATCATAAAATAATTGAAATGAGTGCCTGTAATTGTCATATTAAAAAACCTCCTTTCTGTCTATGTTCACTATCCCGTACCTAACAGCACAGAGGGAAGTCACTGTATTAGTTTGTGTTACCAATATTATATCCCTAACGGGATCGGACTGTTTCGTCATATACTTTATTTTCAAGGTTTTACATCAAATAACAATGCAGTGCTGTTAGGTGCTGGATAGAAATCAAATACTACATTGGCTCAAACGCATCGCAAATAAACTCATCATCAGATTGTTGGTCAAAACGATTCAATTGGCATAACAAATCCTCCTCTTCATCATCTGTTTGATATTTCTTACAAATCACACAAAGCCCAGGCACCGGAATCATTTCCATATTTACTCGATTACCATCATCATCAAAAATTGCCATTTCACCAAAAGCCATTTCAAACGGAACATTAGCATCCTCATGCAATTCGTCAATCTCTTCAAAATCTTCCGGTTTGGGCAGTAAATCCCGCACCTCAAAATCCACGGCCTGATCTTCTTGCACACCATGATTATCAATCTCCATCTGCCGTTCATTTTCTTCGCAAATATTGCAATAATGAGGAAAAGGACAATTTGCTATTTCAAAATCGCATAGGTCGATATGAACTGTTCCAAAAGAAACCTCCACATGCGATTGAGACCAAATTTTGCGAATGATAGGATACTGTAAATCAAGAGGATAGTTCACAGGAAAGTCGAGATGAAAATGGTGAAATGCTAAGAGATTGGATAACTCCAAAGCCAAAAGGGCTTGTTGGTTTTTACTCAACAAATCAGAGGCAGGAAGCTTCTCAAACGCAATACCGGTGATCTCAGAAATCGGTTTTGGCTCACCATAAACATACTGCTCAACAAAAGTGATGTCTTCCAACTCCACTTCATCATCCGGATCGGCTCCACTATCGAACCAAATCTGATGCGGCGGCTTCACCTCCCCACAAGCCCCCCTGATCTCCTTAACTAATTGATTGATGTAGGTTTGCAT
>JAFGWF010000138.1 GCA_016937295.1 Bacteroidales bacterium | reverse complement strand
ACAAGCAAAAATACAATAATATGAAAAATTTCATAAAATTTACATTAGTGTTAATATTGTTTTATATGACCAGCAACACAAAGATAATGGCGCAGTATATTGCAACTCTTGCAGATAATATTGCAGGTTACTCGGATAGTGTTAAAAATACCGGTAATGCGATAATTCCCTATCCTAATTCAAACCAGAACTTTCGTGCTATGGTTTGGGATGGAGACTCCTCTGCTTTTTTTTGGAAAAATGACTATAATTTAGATTCTGGGATTGTTCCTTTAAGTGGTAATCACTTTGGGGAAGTAAAAGACCCCGATATTGTTTTAGGTATAGATGGTTCTATTTATGCGTTTATAGTTTATTTATTGAACGGTTCAGTTTATTATGAAGTATGGCGCTATAATGGTTTAAATAGCTGGACAAATACCGTTTCCCCAACCCAAATAAATCAACAATCCGGCATCGAATGTCATTCTCCAAATGTGGATATATTGCTCGGCCTAGGTGCAGTAGCCATTACGTATGAAGAAGATTCCTACATAAAACTTCTGGCAGGTAGTGTTACAGGTGCTAATATCACTAATCAGGCTATCTATGATGTAAACTCAGATAGCCGTGACCCCGATGTATCTGTTTATAGATATTTTGATAACATTATTAATCAACTAGTTTATGTTACGAATGTTACATACATTAATCAACAAGGTAACTCAGAAGAATTATGGATTTCGAAATTCGATCTTTGGGATTTGGTGACTAATACCATGCCTCCAGGTACTTTTACAAACACATCAATTGATAATGTAGGCACATCAGGAGGAGATGGGTTTGGTGTTCCAAGAACGGCTTCAACAGAGTATTGTGATAATGAGTTTGATTATCAAATTGTGGTTTTAAAAAGAATGGGAGCCGAATATTTTATTAATTCTTACAATTACAATAATCCGAATAGTCCGTATTTAGTTAACGAAAATACATTATTTGGCAGCTTGGTAAATGCACCAAATTTTAAACCTTCCATAGGATATGCAGGCGATGAATGTGTAGTTGCGTGGACTTTGGATGACTCTCAAGTAGGATTGGGAGGTGGATATATTGATGACGTTATTAGTCGTCAGTTATACTCTTATGACGGCATCGGATCCAGTCAAACAGCTTATGATGTGTTTTCGTTTGTTAATACTTATACAAATGATGTTCAAGGCGTTTCATCTGTAGATGGTCGCTACACTACCAATAGTATAAATGAAAAGTTAATTACCTTTTATGATGAAGCCAATCAAGTGGTAAAGTATAAAAGTGTTCAGGCTGGAGTTATACAGTTTCGTAAGCCAAAAACTACATTAAGTACCCTTTATCCCAATCCGGCTTCCACTAATTTAAATATTCAACTTCAACCAGATTTTGAACATACAACTATACAGATTTATAATTATTTAGGCAGCAAAGTAATGGAAACAAAAGCTGACAAGAATAACATGAATTTAGATGTAAGTTCATTACCATCAGGCTTATACTTTGTTAAGGTTTTATCTCTAACAAATACGGAAACTATCTTTTTTGAAATTATAAAATAACCCCACCATGAAAAAGTACATCTTCCTTTCCGTCATATTATTCTCATGGATTTTAGGTCAAGCGCAGCATTTTAATAATTATACCAATCATTGGTTTTTATCTGAAAATGGAGGAATAGATTTTAACTATAATCCTCCTCAGGTGGATACATCTTGGGTGGTTAATTCCGTGCCATATCAAAACTCTATTTATGTTACTTATAATAGTATTTCGGATATTAATGGCAATCTCTTGTTTTATTCCGATGGGTATTATGTGTATAATCGCTTCCATCAACGTATGCCCAATGGTTTTGCACTAAATGGAGGGGATTCAAATAGTACTAATGGTTTAATAGGATATAGAATAAAATATCGATTGATATTCCCTATGCCAGGCTCAACTAATAAATACTATCTGATTATGGGCAGTGATGATCATACTGATAGTATTAACGAGCAAATTCTTACCTATTCAATTATAGATATGAGTTTGGAAAATGGAAAGGGGGATGTGCTGATTAAAAATCAACTTCTTTTGGATTCGTGTTCTATGAAGATAAATGTCATCAAACATACTAATGGCTTCTGCTATTGGATAATTGGACACCGATCCCGGTCAGATGCCTTATACGCTATTCCCGTATGCGGCGATATAACCAATGAAACGGTTCAACCGATAATTACTCATATTGGCATAAACACAAACTTTAATCCACCTAACTATCCGTTGAATTACAATTTAGATAATGGTATGATAGGTATAAGTGCTAATGGTAGAAAGGTATATGTAGGGTCAGCTCATGTTATAGGAAAAGATACTCTTAATGAATTATTTGATTTTGATGCTTCAACGGGCGTTTTTAGCAATTATATGGTTATTCAGGAAGATCAGTACATGTTACATCAGTTTTCACAAGATGGTTCAAAACTATACATCGGAAGTGGAGGCCCAAATTCGTATATGTATCAATTCGATTTGAGTTCAAACAATGAACAGGCCATTAACAATTCCAAAACTATAGTCTGTTATCCCACTCAGGTCATACATCCCGGAGGAGAACCAAGGACTTTTTCAGGTATGCACTTAGCACCCAATGGAAAAATTTATATATCTAATTTTTATAACTTTGTTTGGAATAGTTATTATCTTGATGTAATTAACCAACCGGATAGTTTAGGTAATGCCTGTGGTTATCAGGATAGCGGTTTTTATAATCAAGCCGGCCATCGCGTTTTGAATATAAGACACGTATGGCATGTGCAATCCTTCCTCCAAAAGCCCATGGATTTTGAGCATATTGGAGCTTGTGTGGGAGATACGGTGCGGTTTAGTTTGTCGGATAGTGTTTATACGGTGTTATGGGATTTTGGAGATACGGCCAATCCTGCTTCCAATGGCAGCACTCTGTACAAACCTACTCATGTGTATTCGCAGCCGGGCAGCTATTTGGTTGAGGCAGCCTGTCTGCACTATGGTATGCACGATACCGTGCGCAAAGTGGTGGATATCTATCCGTTAACGCAGGTCACTTTAGGCCCGGATGTGAAGATTGACTCGGTTAGCTCCGTCACCTTGGATGCAGGCAGCGGCTACGGCGGCTACCTCTGGAGCACCGGCGATACTTCCCAAACCCTCACTGTCAACGGCAGCGGTATGGCTACTGGAGTTTATCCCTACAGCATCATGGTCACCGACTCCGGTGTGTGCCCGGGTTACGATACGGTTTTGGTTTATGTAAACACGTGGGTTAGCCTGCAAGAGCCTAATCCTGAGCAAAGCTGGGAAGTTTTCCCCAATCCGGCAAAGGATAGGTTGATGGTACAAATCGGAGCAAATTGGTCCGGTTGTGATGCTGCAATCTATAATGCACAAGGTCAGGTGGTTCACAACCAAATCTTGCAAAATTCAACAACTTCCATTTCTTTAGTTAACCTAAGCTCAGGTGTTTACTATCTTCGGCTTTCAAACGACAAACGAAGTGAGGTGAAGCGGTTTGAGATAATGTGGTAATGTGGTAATTTGATAATGCTGTCCCCGTACAGTGGTCGGGAGCGGTAAAGGAGATTCCTGTTTATTAATATAAAGCTCGCATTGAATGGAGAAGCCCCGTCCTCCTTTGAAAACTACTGTTTATACACAACAATGTTAAATCATTAAAAAACTATCTCCTTGCTTTGCTTACCAAATTTGAATTGAAAAAAATAGTGTCACTTTCTACACTTCCAAAATTTCTAATTCTGGGAAAATTTGAAAATTGCATGATTATAATTGATTATGCATTCTAATTTTTCATCAATTATAAATAATTATGTTTGCCAAAATTATCACAATTCGCTTTTAGAACATGTATTTCAGCATCGACTGAATTTTTAAAAATATTTTATTAAGAAAGTATTGACAAGTAGTGTATTCCTCAATAATTTTGGTCGTCAACATAATTATAAGAACAAAACAATATTATTACTCAAAATTTCTCAGTCATGAAAACTTTTTATCTTTTTATTGCGGTTTCTCTGCTCAGCATAAGCCTTTTTGCGCAAAACAATGCTCTGGATTTTGATGGAACGAATGATTATGTAGTTTTACCAAACAATCTTTACTCAACAAACCTGCAAGGCGGAACAGAAATCACTATTGAATACTGGTTCAAAGGCACAGAATTACAGTCCACAATCAGATTTCAAAATGGAGGAAATTATATTGTCGCAGGATGGTCAAATCCGCCTAAATTTATTATCAGTAGTGACGAATCAACCAATGGAGTCGAAATTGGGGGAAATGTTGAAGATGGTAATTGGCATCATATTGCCTGTGTTTGGAAAAGCAATACAACAAATGGTTTTCGAACTTATGTAGATGGTGTTTTATCAGACCAAAGAAATTCAGCAAATGTTACGCTTCCAAATATCAGTAGCGGAGCTTGGCTTGCGTCATGGGGCGGGACAGAATCTTTAAGTGGAGCTTTGGATGAAGTTCGAATATGGAAGGTTGCTCGCACAGAAACAGAGATTCGTCAAAATATGTATCGT
The DNA here is from genome assembly GCA_016937295.1 of Bacteroidales bacterium. Taxonomy (GTDB): domain Bacteria; phylum Bacteroidota; class Bacteroidia; order Bacteroidales; family UBA1556; genus UBA6267. Next base: position 10,454 of record JAFGWF010000138.1, on the reverse strand, counting down.
GAATTGCCTAACCCTACTGGGGAAGCAAATCTTGTGGCTTATTATAAATTTAATGAAACAAGTGGAACCACACTGGCAGATTCCAAAGGAAGTTATATAGGAACACTTACCAATATGACTGGTACTGAATGGGAAACTTCTTCAGCTATGTTCGGCCCGAAAAAAGGTTTGGACTTTGATGGAAGTAATGATTATGTCTTTTCAAATATCAACTCATCCTACTCCACAACTTTAACGGCAGAAGTTTTTATCAAATTCAAATCCTTAACAAATCAGCAGAATTATATTCATATCAACGACGGCGGGATTAATAGAAGATTTGTCCCTTATAAAGATGCCAATAATCACATCAACTTATTTATAGCTGATGGATCAAATAATGCTGATGTCCTTTCAAGCGATTTTATTGTTGAGCAAGATAAATGGTATCATTTGACCTTTGTATATGAAAATCAGGAAGCATATATTTACATCAATGGAAAGTTAGAGGCCCAAAAAACAATGAGTTATCCATACTATTTGGATGGCACGGATAGACTTTATTTGGCTGCTGATTTTGGAACCGGCCTCCCATCCAATGTGGTTATGGATGAGTTCAGATTGTGGAATACTGCCCGAACGGTTTCAGAAATCAGAGAAAACATGTTTAAAAATATAACCGGCAACGAAAGCGGACTGATAGCATACTATAATTTTGATAATAATTCAGATAGCACACTTCAAGACTTTTCAGGAAATGGAAATGACGGGATACTAACAAATATGGACAATTCCGACTGGGTAAGCTCATCTGCCTTTAACATAAGGTTGAATACTTCTTCATCAAGTTGGACAACAACATCCAACTGGAGCTTGGGTAGTGCACCTGTTTCTACTGATAATGTGGGTATTTTTGATTGGAGCGCAACTGCTCCTACGATTTCTGGATCTCCATCCATGCAAAATATGTATATAGGGTCAAATGCCAGTCCTACAGTAAATAGCAATTTTTCCGTGAGTGGAAACTTGATAATTCAAAGCAATCTTGCATTAGGAAATTACATCGCTGACTTAGGAAGTACAGGGCAGCTTATTGAAGCAGGGGGTCTGCTTTGCGCCTGCGATGGTCATTCGGACTTTTGTGCCAGTTTAAATAATATAAGCTGCTCAAATATTGGTGGCCTCGGCGCAACGATAAGTTGTTCGGCAAATATGGGTAGCACAACCGTTAAACGTTACCATTATCCCATTGTGGGTGCCGGTGGAGACCAAAGCATTAAAAGGTTTTACGTAATTGACCCCTCCAATAACTCGAATCTCGATGCTACTTTGGTTTTTCATTACGACGACAGCGAGCTTAATGGCAATAATGAAAATAGTTTGACCCTTTATAAATCTGAAGATCAAGGTCAAAGCTGGCTGCCGGTTGGCGGAGTGCTTAATACTTCGGATAATACTATAACCTTATCCGGCATAAGCGACTTTAGCTGGTGGACAGCTGCCGAAAGCGGAAAAATATTACCGGTTTCCTTAGTAAAATTTGAAGGAACCTATCAAGGAGCAGCGGTCGAATTGGAATGGAGCACAGCTTCGGAAATAAATTCAAACAATTTTGTCGTTCAAAAGAGTGAAAATGGTGTTGATTTTAAAGATTTACAAACCCTTTCCGCTGCCGGAAATTCCAATCAAATTATTAACTACCGCATAACGGACAGTGAGGTTAAAAACGGTCAAATCTATTATTACCAACTAATTGAAAACGATTTTGATGGAACTACTCAGAAACTGGGAATTATCTCAGTTCAATGTAATGGACAATCAGGTTTTGAGGTCATCGAAAAAATCTATCCCAATCCGGTGAACGACCTTTTATATTTTCAGCTAAATGGCAACTTTTCAGGAACAATAATACTTAAGAATAGTTTAGGTGAAATTCTGCAAAAGATTGAAGTAAAGGAAGGCGTTGAATTGCAATGCGTTGATATGAATCAATATCCTTCCGGTTTGTATTATTTGGAAGTGATTTCTTTCGATAAAAAACAAATCGTAAAATTTATCAAGTAAGCAAATTTTAGGAAAATGATATAGAGCGCCGATTACAAGCTAACATGAATTATTTTTTCTTAATCTGTTCGGTTTTGTTGTCGTAGTTTACCCAATATTCACCGGCTTCGAGGCTACTGATATTCACATAACGATCTGTACCTTCCATTAGTTTTCGTCCATCAATCGAAAAAATCTCATATTCGGTTTCACTCGAAAATTCCAGCTCGTCTTTAGGTTTATATTCCTTGATAAATACTTCATCGATATAAGGCGGCCTGAACTTAATCTCTTTAGAATAAACCACTTCCTCTTGTAAATTGACTGTTTTTAGACGATATATATTCTCACCGGAATGCGGTTTCACTTCAACCGAATATGAAGAAAATTCTACGGTATCTAACGGGTCAACAGTGGCAATCAGTCGCCAACTATTCCACCGAAATTGATAAACCTCAATGGGAAACTCACTTACATCGCCGTAGGTGCGCCACGAAAGCTCCTCTTTTCTGAAGCGAGGTTTGCTAAACTTAAACTTTGTGGGACTATACAAAACCTCCGGATTTACCACAAAAGCCGGAAAAAGAGAGTCGAAATAAATAACCACCCACACCTCCTGCTCGGCCTCAAAACCCATCATTTCAAAATCAATTTCTATGGCATTGGAGTTTAATTCTTCTTGAATGGTGTCGCCGTTGACAACAAGCATGGAAATACTAAAACTATCTTCAATGGAAGGGTTAAAAACATAAAGATTGGTTTCGTAATATTTTCCCGAAAGAAAAATGGAATCGGTTTGAGCTTTGAGTCCCAAAAACCAAAACAAAACAATTCCTATAATTACAAATCTTTTCAATCTTAAAGTTTAATAAAACGATAATTCAAAATATCCGCAGACAAAATCGCCTTAAGAAAATATACGCCGGCAGGTAATTTTTCGATGGATAAATCACAATGTTTTGAGCTGGACTCAGTAGTCATAATAAGCTCTCCATCAACACTATAAATATGGTAAACCACATTTTCTGCCTTCATTAAATCAATCGTAAGAACGTCTTCTGCCGGATTTGGATAAACCTTTATACCGTTTGCCCCCGAAATTTGTTTCATTCCAACATTGGTGCTGATTGTTGATTGCGCCACAATATGCTTTTCCGGATCAAATTCCACTTGGTCGGGATAACTCGAAAGCGATACATTAAATACTTGACCTGAAGCAGTATGATGGAATATAATGGTTGTGTCGAGAAAAGGCCCGGTGAATCGTAAGGGCACAGGCATTTCGAAAAAGTTTACAGAAGTATGTGAAGTTGTCTGATTTATAACCACTTGCAATACGTTTCCGGCATAATAAGTTATCTCAAAATCGTAGATTGGGAAACCCTGCCCATAATACCAGTCGTTGAGAAATCCCGTTAAATTTTTTCCTGAACTCTGCTCCAAATGATACTTCAAATCGTCCGTTTTGGCATAACCATGACGGATTGCAGGATCGTTCAAATAATTTCTAACTCCTTGAAAAAAAGCAGAATCGCCAATCACCCAACGCAACATGTGAAGCAGATAAGCTCCCTTGCTATAACTTAGTCGTCCATCGAAAATACGGCTTACCGATGAAGTGTCGTCGCAAAATACCGAACCATGCGGAAAGGAAGTAATATGACCAATTTTACCTTGTTTCCAATTTTCCCAATAAGGTGTGCCCGGCATATTTTCGTAAGTGATGCCGGTAAGATAGGTGGCAAAGCCTTCGTTGAGCCAGATGTCCTGCCAGGTCCCCAGAGTGACCATATCGCCAAACCACTGATGAGCAAGCTCATGCGAGATTAACTCGTGGTTGAAAGACCCCATAAAACTCATGGTCTGATGCTCCATTCCCCCTCCCCAACCAAATTGGGCATGTCCGTATTTTTCGTCTGCAAATGGATATTCGGTAAAAAGGTCGCTATACAGTTGCAAACAGGTGATGGTAGTAGGTGTATTTTGCACCGCAAAAGTAGAATCTTCGGGATAAACATAGTTAAGAACCTCAACCATAGAGTTTTGCAATTGAGCAAATTCGGAATACACTGCATAATTTGTAACGGCAATAGCCACGAGGTACGTTGCAATCGGGTAGCGATGTTTCCAATGATACACTTTATTTGCGCCTGACTGAAACTCATTCACGAGAACGCCATTGGAAGCAGCTCGATAGGCAGCCGGACAAGTGACCAAAATATCTATGGAGTCGATTTTGTCGCTCAAATCGTTTTTTGAAGGCCACCATTCACGAGCGCCATAAGGCTCCGAAAGCGTCCAGATTATTGGAACTCCGCCATGCGAGCTTTTAATAAATGAGCCAAACCCGCTTCCATTTGGAACGCCTTGATAGTAAATCGTCAGCGAATCGACTGTTCCGAACGGCAAAGATGCAGGCAAAGAAACGTTGAACAAATAAGCTCCCGAATCGACATGACTGAGCAACTGATTATGAAAAAGCACCGAGTCGATAGTAAAAGAAGTATCTAATTCAAGGGAAATTTGTGATAATTGATTATCGGCAACCTTAAAATAATAGGTTACTGCACCATTGATATAAAGCACTGACGGATTGATAAACCACTCAGCCCTCGAATAAATGATGTCGATATTTTGACCGGCATGAGATTTCTGCTGATTTTTGGAAGCCGAAGCCATCAACTGACGCGTGTGCGAACAAGCAACTGCTCCGGCATTTTCTTTTATCAATTCAGAAAGATTCGATTGAGCATTGAGCAGCAACGAAACCAGAAGCAAAACAGAAGCGAAAAGGAGAGATTTCATAAAAAACAGGTTAATTTTAGAATCTAAAAAAATACTAATTATCAATAATATACTGCTCATCTACTTCATTAATTCCCATGCGAAAACGAGAAAGAAAAAAATAATGCAGACCGCAAAAATAATTAATCCCGCGAAGATATTCAGGATTGATATATGATAATAAGCAAAGTTTTACAAAAAGAGCCAGAGAGGGAAAGGTTTGAAGTTTCAATAAAAATTCAAAAGAAGGAAAGGAAAATATGTGTAATTCAAGAAATGACCTATTTTTCAAAAAATTAGTCAGAAAAAAATTGGCATAACAATTTTTAATTATATTTGTAACCCAATTTGGTACTTACTTAATCACATAATTTTATGACACAACTAAATCCCATAACATCAAACAGAAAGATATTGATTAGAACGTCAAAAATCAATTTTTTGGCTTTCACCGATTCGCTTATTAAAGAATAATTACACGAACTAAAATTCAATTTATTATGAAATATCTATTACTTATTTTTATTTTTCTTTCAAGCTATATGGTTTCGGCACAACCCATGTCAGGAACCTATACCATTGGTTCAAGCGGTTATTTTAACACCATAAACCAAGCTATTGACAGCCTGCAAGCCAAAGGAGTTGGAGGACCGGTTGTGCTAAATGTATTACCGGGAGTTTATAATGAATCTATAATTTTTGATTCAATCTGGGGCACCTCACCTTATAACACCATAACCTTGCAAGCCGCTAATGGGGATAGTACTTCAGTAGTGATTTCACATATCTCTAATTTCGTTGGGCAAAAAACTATTTATTCAAAGATTAATTACTTGATAATAAAACATTTAACGGTAATAATGGACGTATCAACCAATATTGGCGAACCCATTCGTATTTCAGGTGATTTTACAACAATATCAAATTGTATAATTAAAAGTATTAACAAAAATGTAAATACTTATGGAAATTTATTAATAGTCGATGGCTCTAACAACACATTAATTACAAACAATTATCTAAGTGGATATTTTAATTATGGAATATATTATTTTAATTCTAATACTATAGGTAATAATTTAACCATTGAAAACAATACTATTGAAAACCTTCAACTGAACTATGGGTGTTATACCTTGTATTTATCTAGTATTTCAAATTGTCAAGTCAAAAATAATCATTTTATTGAGGGAAGTATTAGATTGTATAAAACCAACGGAAGCAGTCAATTTATTGGCAATAAAGTAATTGGGGGATTGAAAATATTTAACCTTACGACAACAAGCTCGAATCCGTTTCTATTAGCAAATAATTTCATTATCTCACCGGGTTGGACTCCTTTACATTTAGAAGATAATCAATACGTAAATATATACAATAATACGTTTCTAGACAGTGGCAGCTTAAGTATTGGAACTTATACAATCCGTTTAAAAAACTCATCCAATATTACGTTTAAAAACAATATATTTAGCGATAAGGCTTATGGAGTGCTATTTTATTTAGATCAAGGCAATAGCAATATTATAAGTGATTATAATGATTATTATACCAATGGTTATTACGGTAAAACATATACCAATAGTATCCCCTCATCTTCACTTGCTGCATGGAAAACTCTTAGCGGGATGGAAGCCAATTCCATTTCCATAAATCCGGGGTTTTACAGCACCAACGACCTACATATCTCCAATCCGGCAATGAATGGCACCGGAGTTTCGCTTTCATCCGTAACCACCGATATAGACGGAGAGCCTCGGCCTCCTACACCAGATATGGGAGCCGATGAGTCAAATTTTAGCCCTATTGACGCAGGCATGATTTCGGTGCTTTATAACAGCTATAATCCCGATTCGGTTTGTGGATATATTGTGCATGATAGCGTATATGTGCGGGTTAAAAACTATGGCACCAATACCATCAATTTCTCCAATCATCCCATGACTCTTAATCTGAGTATTACCGGCCCGGTTAATACCTCGCATCAACTGATTGTAAATACCGATTCATTATTAAAAGACAGTATTCGCGATTTTTTAATTGCTCCTGTCATCAACATGCCCACCGGCGGCACTTATAACCTTGCAGCAACTGTAAGCATTGCGGCCGATTCAAATTCACTGAACAATCAGTCAACAAATTATATACTCACTAACTACAAAATAGAATCCATCCCATACACCCAAAGTTTTGAAGGATTTAATGAATCTCCATCAAGCCTAAATTCATCTTTTGTTGATTTCAAAGAAGGATGGTGGCGTTCTTCTAATTATTATATTAATAATAATTTGATTACCTCCTTTCTAGTAAAAAAAGGAGCTTGGTATAATCCTCTAACGGGTCCAGCATACGATCATACAACGCTGAATACCAATGGTAAATGGATTAGTCCCGCTACCGCTCTGGCGGTTTCAGTAAATAAAGCATGGACGCCCTGTGTTAACTTTAGCGGAGTGCAACATCCAATGCTCAGCTTTTGGTACCACATGTTCGGCCCTGAATTAACCAACGACACCTTATTTGTGGATGTTTACGATGGTAATTCATGGGATTTAGGTATTTTTTATTTAAAAGGTCAACAACAAATTGCTCAACAAGCACCGTGGCTACAGGCTACTGTTGATTTACAGGCTTATACCAATATGCAAGTCATAATTCGTTTTCGTGTAAAACACTCATCCTCGAGTTCATATCCTAATGCAATTGTTGCCATTGACGATATATTGATTGATGAAGTGCCTGTGTTTAATTTAGGAAATGACACATCCATCTGCCTTGGCGATGCAATTCAGATTGGCATTGCCGGGCAAACCGGCCACACCTACGAATGGCGAAAAGCACCTCAAAATACTGTGATTGCAATAAGTTCAACCTTAAATATAAGCCAGTCAGGGACATACATACTTAAAGCAACCAACATCAATGGCATAAGCGGCACTGATACAATCAATATCGGAATCCATCCTTTACCCACACCCGATTTAGGTTTAGATACAACAATCTGCGATACCGCCTCCATTGTCTTAACCCCATCCATTTCCTACGTATCCTATTTGTGGCAAGATTCGTCAACCTTATCGCAATTCATCGTCAACTCCTCAACCGGAGGCGGTGTGTTTTGGGTTAAAGTTGAAGATCAAAACCACTGTTATGGAATTGATTCCGTAATGGTTACCCTCGATACTTGTCTCAGTATCGATTTCTATCAGAGAAATAATATCTTCATGGAGTATTATCCAAATCCTGCTAAGGATTATTTCTATTTGAAGTCGAAAAATTATTACGGCAAAGCGCAATGTATTTTATATAATTCAACCGGACAACTTGTTCTGCAGAAAGAAATCGTTTTGGAAGAAAATACATTAGTGAAAATAAGCACACAAGAACAACCGAAAGGGGTATATTATTTACAAATTACCAGCTCAGAAGGAAGGTTTTCAGCAAAATTGGTTATTAACTAAAAAATTATTGTAATGAGAAAATTTTTAGCGTTATCATTTTTATCTATTCTATCATTCACTTCGTGTTTTAAATCTGACGCGTACGATGATTCAAGATATATTATAGAAACTTTAGAAGATGGAAAATGGGAAATTACAACTTTTACCCTTAATGGTGTAAACGCAATGGATTCGATTGATTATCACTTTCCCGGAAGAATTTACTATTTCAAAGAATGGTGGGTTGACCTTGACCATTGGACAACAGCATTACACTGTTATTTAGTTAATTCAGATTGCAACCCGTCGGGGGGATTGATATTTCATGATGGGAATAAGGTTCGCGGTGCATTGAAATCCATCCCCCTTTATAAAAAATACGGAAAAGATTATGACAGCTTAGTTACATTCAATTATGATGCTTATTACGGTCCAATTCAATATGCAGGTTGGGAGGTAAAACAGTTGGATAATAGAAATTTTCACCTTATGGCTGGATTAAACAATCAATTAATCTTTACCCGGAAATAAATGTTAAATAAACTAATATTCAAGAAGTTACAAATATAAAATTTAGTTTTAATCGTGTTTTTCTTAGTTACGATAGGAAATTCCGCCATTGCTCAGTCAACTATAAGCAACGACGAAATAAACCACCAAAGATATTGGTATCTCAGGTCTGAACTCCGAGTCACAACATCCTCATAATCAATCTCCACAATGTTTCTTTATTTATTGCATGAAGCCTCTTGTCTATTGTTTAATAAGCTTTCCGAATTTTTCCTTTCCATTAATACTAATTTTGTAAAAATAGATTCCACTATCAAAGTCTTCTGTGTTAATAGTAACATAATTTGTTCCTGCAATAAGTCTCTCTTGAACGTTATAGATTAAGCTCCCGTTTAGATTATAAATTTTCAAATCTACCATATCATTCTCATTAAGATTTATTTCAAAAGCGATAAAATCGCTAAAGGGATTTGGTTGAACTTAAACGCTAAAAGAACCTTGATTAGGACTTTCTATTCCTGTAGATTTCTGCAATACGATTATAAAATAGGAATAACTGCAATTGGAAAACACCACTAAAGCCATTCTTTCACCAGAATAATTTGGATTGGTTTTATAATAATATTTCCCATTTATATTTAAAATTTTAAGCCAACTTGTATCTGATACGGTGTATTTGAAGTAATCATTTGTAATTGAAGTATTTGATAAATCATCTAAACTATTGAATCGAGACCGAACTTAAAGTATCTAAATGCTTTTCAGAAATATCCTTTGCTTGAGATAGGTTTTAAAGATTTTATGCAAATCCAATATGGCATACTCTGGCAATTTCCAACAAAATATCATAAAAACTAAAAAAAATTGACAAACTATAAAATAATAGTATATATTTGCACTCGGTTTTGTAACTTTTTACAAAGTACCACGTTATTTAATCTATTACTAACCAAATCAATAGGAGGACAATTATCGACTAAACATTTACTATAACAGAATCTTAAAATTCGACCGTTTATGGATTATAGTAAGTTTAGCGACAAGGAATTGATTGAGTCCTATGTTACCGGCAAAGAAGCCGCATTACCCGTAATCATTCAACGTTATCAGTCCCGAGTTTATGGCTATATTCAAGTAGCTGTAAAAGACCGTGAAGTGGCCGACGACATTTTTCAAGACACCTTTATGAAAGTGATTAAGAAGCTTAAAGAAGGTTCGTATTACGAAGATGGCAAGTTTATTCAATGGGTTATGCGCATTGCACATAATCTGATTATCGATCATTTCAGGCGCGAGTCGAAAGTGACTATGCTTCGCAGCACCGATGAATACGATATTTTTAATCAAATTCCTTTGTTTGATAAAAATGCCGAAGACGACATCATCCGCGACCAAACCCACCATAAACTGCGTCAGATGATACAGCTTTTGCCGGCAAGTCAACGCGAGGTGCTCACCATGAGGCATTACCAGCAAATGAGCTTTAAGGAAATCTCCGAAGAAACCGGAGTAAGCATCAACACCGCCTTAGGCCGTATGCGATATGCCCTCATAAACCTTCGCCGAATGATGGAAGAACAAAACATCACCTTAAGTATTTAGACTTTCTTTTATTAGCGTCCTAAATATATTTAAGTTTAAAGTGTATTATATTGATATATAATAATATACATTCAATTTTTATAAATGGGGTTTGTT
>JAFGWF010000137.1 GCA_016937295.1 Bacteroidales bacterium | reverse complement strand
TTAGATGATAAAATTGCCTTGAAAAAAAACCTTACAGCCGACAGATGGTATGGCAGTCGTTATTACGAAATTATCACAAAAAAACACAGCGGAAAAACATATTACACATTGCTCGGATGGAAAAGCATCGACATGGCTCTTCATGCCAAGGTTGTCGAAATCTTGGTTTTAAAAAACAATGGTGATTTCACTTTTGGTTATAATATTTTTGACGTAAGGGGAAACGAATATTTCAAATCCAACAGCAGACCTAAAAGACTCATCTTCAAATATTCACATCAGGGAACCATGACTTTAAAATATCAGAAACAAACGATTTTGAAGAAAGTAAGAGATGGGCAAGTTAAAAGAAGTCCGAAGCAATTTGGGTTTTCGGCGCAAAAGAAAGATGTCAGGTCACAGCCTAAATACAAAAAAATCAAAGGTAGGATGATTGTTTTTGATCAAATGGCACCCGAAAACCCAAATCTTGAAGGAGTTTTCTCTTACTATATTCCAAAAATTAACGTTTTAGATGCCTTATATTTCGACAAAGGGAAATGGGTTTATTATGCAGATATTGATGCACGCAATCCGACAATGGGCAACGAAAGAAAACCTGTAATAAATTATGATTTGATAGAAACGATTGAAGAAGAGGATTAAAGTCAAAACCGCAAATATCAAGAAAACTATCTCTCAATCAGCATTTTAGACACACCTTCAAGTCGATTACAGGAAGAAAAGATTTGTAGCATATAAACGCCGGATTCTAAGTTTTTTAGGTTAATCATATAAAAATCACTACGATTCGACCATTGCGAATCCACAAGTTTTCCAGTTATATCATAAATCTGAACCTGTAGCTTTTCGACTAAAGTCTTTGGTTTGATGATTACAAAATCGCTTGCAGGATTTGGAAAAATTGTGAAATTATCCAAAAGCACCATTTCTTTACCCATTCCTGAAACCTTTGGCGAAAGAGAAACATTCAACCATGTTTTAGAGTCGGAATCTATCCAAACTGAATCCACGACCTTGGAATTATAACCGGAGGCTGAAACCTTAACCTGATAATAGCCTGAATCCAACAAACGATAAAAGTTTCCATGAGGCATATAAGAATAGACATGAGAGCTATCTTTATCATGATTTAGCATCTCAATTTTGGCTTTCAGAGGATTACCGGTTGCGCTATCCGTTATGTATCCGCGCAACCCTTGATTTGTAGCACTGATATAATCGAGCAAGGCTTGTTTGTTGTAATTCCAAAGTGTAGTAAACTGATTTTCAGGCAGTAGTTTAGTATTAGAAAGCTCAATCGTAGCCTCTCTGCATTGATGAAAATAGTTCATAAAATCTTGTCGGCCACCTGTAACTTCGTACCACTGATAACCATTTGTTACGCCACCAAGAAAATTGAAATAACTATTGTTTGAAGCTATATGGCAGTTTGTAGCATACTGATTACCAATTCTTTGCCACCAGTCATCATCGGCAGATAATTTTGACCAAGTATCCCAAGGATAATTAAAAACTTCGGCGCCGCCATGAAAATTGGCCGCTAAGGTGAATTGATTATTATTGGCAAAGTCCATAAAGATTACTGTTTCAGGCTGATAGGCATTTCCATCAGGATGAGGTCCGTCATCAGGATCGGGGAAATTTCGATTGATGTCCACATTATTCGCATTATACCTTTTTGCTTGCGCCACAGTATGATTGCCACCATAATACGTTCCGTCAGGATTAGCGAAAGGATTTATCCAGATGGTGTTGCTATCTAACAAAAGCGTTGATAATGAATCCGTTCCGTAATTATCAACTAAATATTTGGCAAGTTTAAACATCAAAATAGCACCGGTAGTTTCATTGCCGTGCATGGTAGAAGTCAATAGAATATGAGGCTTAGGGTCATTCTGAGAAATATTTTTACTCATTTTCCAGATAATAATTTTTCGACCCGAGGGCAGAGTGCCTAAATCTTGACGCTGCATCATCTGCGGATAAATATTAGCCAGAATTGTCATGATGCTATCATACTGTTCATAAGTAGGATACACACTAAAATTGGAGCTTAAAATGTATTGAACATCGTATTTTGCACCTGATGAAATAAGAGTTTCAACCGGCATCACACGGTAATCAATTGAGCTTTTTAAAACTGTTTTAAACCTTTCTTCATCGACATAAAACGCTACAGAGTCATCCGAAACCTTTGAAATATCCCATGCGACAAGGCTTTCTAAACGCTGAAAATCATCAAGTTTCATTTTCAAACAAACCTCACCTCTATTTTTCAATTGAGATAAAGCCGACTGACCATATCCCAAAGTTGAGATAAGCAGAGAAAGAACTAAGAAGATGTTGATTTTAAACATTTTAGCCAATTTTTTTATTTAACCGTTCCATTTCTATAAAGAGTTCCGATTGAACCGGCATCATTGGCAATCGCAACACATTCTTAACCAGTCCTTTAATACTTAAAAGCGCTTTAATTCCTGCCGGATTACCATCTTTAAAAAGAGCGTTGGTTATCTCCAACAATTGATAGTGATTTCGCAGGGCTTGGTATCTATCGCCGCCGTTTATCATTTCCCGAACCAAAGTCGAGAAAATGTCAGGATAAGCATTTGCCACAACAGAGATAACGCCATCGCCGCCAACGGATAAAATTGGAAGAGTGAGCGCATCATCACCGCTAAGTACGTAGAAATTTTCCTGACGATTTTGAATAATCTCCATGATTTGATTCAGATTTCCACTGGCTTCTTTGATTGCAACAATATTCTGAAAATCATTAGCAAGACGAATCACCGTTTCGGGAAGAATGTTCGAGCTAGTCCGTCCTGGCACGTTATAAAGAATAATTGGAAGCGAGGTTGAAGATGCAATTGCCTCAAAATGAGCATAAATACCCCTTTGGTTTGGTTTATTATAATAAGGTGCTACGGAAAGAATGGCATCAAACTTTTCAGGCGACAACGATTTGACAAACGAAACCACCGCAGCCGTATTATTGCCGCCGGCACCCACCACAACACCACATCTATTGGCAACCGTTGAATGCACTTTTTCTAAAACTTCCAACTTTTCGGTCTCAGATAGAGTTGCCGTTTCGGCGGTTGTACCTAAGGCTACAACAAACTCAACCCCTCCGGCGATTACAAAGTTTACCAAGTTTTGCAGGCTTTCAAAGTCCACCTGACCATTTTCATGAAATGGAGTTACGAGTGCGACTCCTGTACCGATAATTTTCTTATGAATCATAATTGCTATTATTTGTTTACTTTTTAGGCTGAAGGTCTTCCAACAAACTCAAAACCTCCTTGATAAATCGTGGCAAATCGTTGGATTCCACGCCTTGAATCATTAAATCATAATAGGTCTTCATCTCATCGCTCATCAAGCCAACTTTACATTTAGCCATCGAAAGAGCAGTAATGTATTTCAAGGGCGAAATAAGTGACAGGTTGAAATCAATCAAAAGATCAAATTCTGTTTTAATAAAATCCTTGGCAAAAGTGTTCTGCGGACGACCATTGAATGCCAAATCTTTCGACAAAACGAAATCGTAAGCCAATCTTTGATGAATAAAATGAGGCAAATCCTTATAGTTGACGTAACCAATCACCTTGACGGTTTTATGAAATGTTTGAATATGTCGAACAAAACTGGCCACTTTATTATAGTCACTTTCGTTGGTAGCATCAAAAACAACACCTATCGACTTGGCAGATTCCAAATTAAAAAAAGCACGCTGCCGTTCCATCCGCACCACCTTTTTACTCAATTCTTTATTCAGAAGCAACCTTCTTAAACCACTTAAACCTGCCAATTTATCTACATTTAAAAATTCGGGTAAAAATATAAAAAATCAAGATGAGGCAAACAGTTGTTTAAGCAATGTGGAAGTAACCAATTATCAAATCGCTGTTAGGAAAAAATTAACGCTAAAAATTTCCTCACGGAAAACAGAACAATGCAATTCGACAACAAATGAACAATTCTGTTTTGAAAAGTTTCCAAAAAACCTTAAGAAACATATTCACGCCAAAGCATATTTATCTAATTTTGTGGTGAAATTTGATGCAATCGTTAGGTTACAGAAATTTCACTTGAAAAATTCTAAACGACTGTATGGATAGAGATTTTGAAAGTAGTGAAAATCAAGAAATAAACGAACTGATAAGCAGGTTTGAAGATCTTGTGTCAAATGGCAGCACCTATTTTTTTGATGCTGATGAATTTGAAGAAATCATTGATTATTATGACTCAAACAGCAATATCAAATACTTAGAGAAAGCCATTAATTCTGCTTTACAATTATTTCCCAACAACCCGTATTTCAAACTAAAGACAGCACAACGTCAAGCTGTTTTGGGTCATTATTTTAAAGCTATACGACTAATTAACAGCGTATTAAAAGACGAGCCAAATAATTTGTTAGCCTTAGAATCCTTAGCAGACATTTATAGTGAAGAGGGAAAGACCATATTAGCCGTTCAAACCTATCTTGAGATGCTCAAATATGGAGCTGACGAGCCCAGCACCCTGCTAAAAATCGCAATGGAGTATCAGGTGATAAACAAATTTGAATTGGCAATCAGATATTTAAAACGCGTCTTAAAGAAATTCCCCGACTACGACAACGCCATTTATGAGATATATTTTTGCTTTGAATTGATGGAAGATATGGTAAGTGGCATTGAATTTTTTAAAGAGTTTTTAGACACAAATCCTTATTCTACTCCTGCATGGTTCAATTTGGGTATTTCATATAGCAATTTAGGCATGTTTTCCGAGGCTATCGAAGCCTACGACTACGTGCTAGCCATTGACCCTTACTATAGTAGCGCCGCCTTTAACAAGGGAAATGCTTACATGAATTTAAACAAATTTGAGGAAGCAATCCTTAGTTTTAAGGAAACATTTATTGGAGAGCCGGAAGACAGTTTAACCTTCATTTACATTGCTAAATGCCATGAAAATCTGGAAAATTTGGAAGATGCTTTAAGGTATTATTTTAAAGCGATTGAGCTTACCGACAGCAGCGGTGACGCTTATGCCGGCATTGCATCCATTTATCATCAGATGGAAATGACTGAAAAAGCCTTGGGTTTTATCGAAAAAGCCATTTCCATAAGTCCTGATTTCAATGAGTTCAAAATTGCTCATGCCGCTATTTTGATAGATTTGGAGCGATATGAAGAAGCAGAGGATGTTTTGGAAAAATTAGTTACCAAAGAAACTTTAGAAGTCGATTCGTGGTATTTTTTGGCGGATGTAAAAATAATTTTGGAGAAATATGATTCTGCGCTTGAATTATTAAAAAATGCACCGGAAGCCATTCGAAACGACCGAAAAATGGTTTTTAAAATGGCCGATTTAATGATTCAGATGAATCTTTTGCAGGAAGCTAAAATCTATTTAGATCAACTTAATATTGTTGACATTCAGCAATTTAACCATTTATTAGAAAATCCTGAGTCGCTTGATTTTTTCCTCAACGGCTTTTCACACTCTTAGACATAATCCATTTATAACTATGATTAAATATTATTTCTTAACCATGCTCAAAGGCATAGCAATGGGAGCCGCTGATGTTGTCCCTGGTGTTTCAGGTGGCACGATTGCCTTTATCAGTGGAATTTACGAAAAACTGATTGATTCCATTAAAGCCATCAACATCAATTCGTTAAAACTTCTGCTTAAAGGAAAAATTAAAGATTTTTGGAATGCAGTCAACGGGACATTTTTACTAAGTTTAGTAACAGGTATAGGAATAAGCGTTGTTTCGTTAGCCAAAGGGCTCAAATTTTTATTAGAAAATCATCCTATTCTTGTTTGGTCATTTTTCTTTGGTTTAGTCTTAGCATCAGCTATTTACGTTGGAAAAACCATTAAAAAGTGGGATACAAAAACCATAGTTGCCGGCATCGCTGGAGTCATAGTTGCCTATTTCATCACCGTAATCACTCCGGCAGAAGCAAACACTTCCTATTTTTTCGTCTTTCTTTCCGGTTCAATCGCAATTTGTGCCATGATTTTGCCCGGAATTTCAGGCAGTTTCATTTTGGTTTTATTGGGAATGTACAAGTATATTCTGGATGCAGTTTCAACCTTTAACATTGCGGTGATTGCTGTTTTTTTAACCGGTGCAGCTATTGGAATCACTTCATTTTCACACCTTTTGTCGTGGCTGCTTCGCAAATATCACAATCTTACCATTGCTGTTCTGACCGGATTCATGTTAGGCTCGCTCAACAAAATTTGGCCTTGGAAACAAGTTTTAGAAACCTTTACCGACCGTCATGGGGAAGTTAAGCCGTTGATTGAAAAAAATGTTCTTCCGAATGTTTACGAACAAGTTACCGGAACATCTCCACAACTATTGGCCGCAATAGGCTTAGTGCTCTTTGGTTTTGCACTGATTTTCGCAATTGAAGGAATAGCAAATCGAATGAAAAAATGAGAATCTTTGGGCTCATAGGAAAAACCCTCTCCCATTCTTTTTCGCCGGATTATTTCAACCGATTTTTTGAAGAAAACACGATTGAAGCGAAATACAAACTTTTTGAAATCAACACTATAGAGGGGTTTGGTTCCGTTTTAAAAACAAAAGACCTCCAAGGATTAAACATCACAATTCCCTATAAATCCGCAATTATACCCTATTTATCCGAATCAACCGAGGCAGTAAAAAAAACCGGAGCTTGTAACTGCGTAAAGATTGTAAATCAATCACTTATCGGCCACAATACGGACGTTGACGGGTTTAATTTTTTATTAGAAAATACGCTTGAAAATCAGATGGATTATCAGGCGATAATTCTTGGCAATGGTGGCGCCTCAAAAGCTGTTCAATTTATTTTAAATAAGCATGAAATTCCCTTTAAAATAGTGAGCAGAAAACCATACGATAATGCGTTACCATGGGCTGATATTTCAAAGGAAATCATTCAAAATCACCACCTTATAATCAACACCACACCTTTGGGAATGTATCCTGATATTGCTTCAGCACCGCATTTTCCCTACGAGTTTTTAAGTACGAATCATATTGCTATTGATTTGATTTACAATCCGGAAACAACGATATTTATGAAAAAATGTCGGGCGAATGGCGCCAAAATAACGAATGGGTTACAAATGCTTTATAAACAAGCTGAAGCCTCTTGGGAATTTTGGAATTCTTAGGATAAATATCATCCGTAAACCACTCTCAAATTTTGATAATTTTGCAACTCATTTTTAAAAGAAACAAATGAATACGATTACTGAAGCACTCAAAAACAGATATGCTGTTAAATTATTCGATGACAGCAAGAAACTTACGCAAGAGCAGGTTGAAGAACTGAAAACTGTGGTCAATCTTACCGCATCTTCACTCGGCATGCAACCTTATCGAATTGTAATAATTGAAAATCAGAAGATTAAAGAAGCGTTGAAACCATCCGCTTACAATCAGGCTCAAATCACTACTGCTTCGCATTTGTTTCTCTTTTGCGCTTATGAGCAGCTTGATCAGGATTATGTTGAAGACTACATGAATTTGATTGCCGAAACACGCCAACAAACTCGCGAGTCGTTAAAAGGTTATGAATCCATGGTTAGTAGTTTTGTTGATGGCAGAACGAAGGAAGAATTGAGCGTTTGGGCAGCTAAACAAGCCTATATTGCAATTGGTAATTTACTCACCTCAGCAGCCATTGCGGGAATTGATGCGTGCCCAATGGAAGGATTTGATGCACAAGCATTTAAAGAAATCATGAATCTTGACAAGATGAATTTGCAACCCTTAGCTTTGGTTGCTTTAGGATACAAAAGTGCAGAGGATAAATATGCCGATTTGGCAAAAGTCAGGAGAAGCAACGACATCATGTTCACCCAGTTTTAAGGCAGTTTAAAAACATTTTTAATGAAGAAACTTTTTATAGAAACGTATGGCTGCCAAATGAATGTTGCTGATTCTGAAGTTGTTGCCTCAATAATGACCAAAGATGGTTATATCTTGACGGAAAACTCTCAAGAAGCTGATGTTATATTCGTAAATACTTGCTCCATAAGGGACAACGCCGAGCGAAGAGTACGCAACCGAATCCAAGAATTCAAAGCATTGAAAAAGCGGAATCATAAGCTAAAGGTTGGTATTCTGGGCTGCATGGCTGAACGATTGAAAGACAAATTACTTGAAGATGAAGTATTTGTGGATTTAATTGCCGGTCCGGATGCGTATCGCGACTTACCGAATATGTTGGAACAAATAACCGACGGCAGACAGATTGCCAATGTAGTTTTATCGTTGGAGGAAACCTATAACGACATTTCTCCCATACGATTAGACAAAAATGGTGTGAGCGGATTCATATCCATCATGCGCGGTTGTGATAATTATTGCTCCTATTGTGTCGTTCCATTCACTCGCGGCCACGAACGAAGCAGAAGCCCACAAACCATTGTCAGTGAAGCCATTGACATGGTAAAGCAAGGTTATAAAGAAGTTACCTTATTAGGTCAAAACGTAAATTCGTATAATTGGGAAGAGAATGGAGAGAAGGTTAATTTTGCCGATTTACTCAAAATGGTAGCGAAAATCAGCCCGGAATTGCGGGTTCGTTTTTCCACTTCTCATCCAAAAGACATCAGTGATGAATTGATTTTAACCATCGCTCAAACGCCAAATATTTGCAATTCCATACATTTGCCGGTTCAGTCGGGAAGTACAGAGGTGCTCAAGCGGATGAAAAGATTTTACACTCGCGAATGGTATTTAGATCGTATAGCAATGATTAAGAAGCACATACCAAACTGTGGACTTTCAACAGACATTATCGCCGGATTTTGTGGCGAAACTGAAGAGGAGCATCAGGAAACCGTTTCACTAATGAAAGAAGTGGGTTACGATTTTGCCTTCATGTTTATGTATTCGGAGCGGCCTGATACACTTGCTGCAAAGAAATACGAAGACGATGTGCCGGATGCTATTAAAAACCGGAGATTGCAAGAAATCATTGCAGTTCAGCAAGATAACTCCTTAAAAAGCAATAAGCGCGATTTGGGCAAACATTTTCAGGTTTTAGTGGAAAGTGTTTCAAAACGGTCAGCGGGTCAACTTTCGGGACGGACTGACGAGAATAAAGTGGTGGTTTTTGATGGA
>JAFGWF010000136.1 GCA_016937295.1 Bacteroidales bacterium | reverse complement strand
TTGAACTATGCTTCGAATAGGCTCAGCACGGCGAATCCTTGATTCGCTGTTTTTCTATGGGTTTTCAATAATGTTTGGAGAGGATTTCAAAAGCCGTTGAGACCTTAAAGTTTTTTAAAAATATTTAACCAAAACCTAAAAAATCTACTCCCATTTTACCCTCAAAAACGTTGCTTATCACAGCATGGAAATAATTCCTATTTTTGGTGGGCATCCCGTACAGTAGTCGGGAGCAGCAAAACCAAAAATTTTAGGGGTTATTAGACAACTTGTCTCGTCTTTGACGAGAGACTGCCTTTGGCATTCATTGTAAAAAGACAGAGGATTCCCATCAAAAAAAGCAACGAAAATTAAATTTTGAAATTTATTTGCAAATTTTAAATTATGTTGTATCTTTGCAGTCTGAAATAATTTAAATTCTAAGACAATGTTAATAGAATTCAATATCGAGAACTTTCTTTCATTCAAGGACTATACAACATTTTCAATGGTGGCTTCTAAGTCTTTTAAAGAACACAAAGAAAGTCATATTATTAAGGCGGATAGAAGTCTTAACTTGTTAAAATCATCCATTATTTATGGTAATAATGCAAGTGGAAAAAGTAATCTTCTTGAAGCAATGGGGTTTATGAAGCAAATTGTATTAAACTCATTTAGAGATGCTTTAATGGATAATAATGAAAGAAAGTTTCCATTAGAGAAATTCGCGTTAAATACTCAAACAGAAAAAGATACTAGTTTCTTTGAAATTTCCTTTATTCAAAATGGAATAAAATATCGTTATGGTTTTGAAATCGATTATAATAAGGTAGTAGCAGAGTGGCTTTTTCATACAACAAGCAAAGAAGTATATTTATTCAAAAGAAACTTGCAAGAAATTGAAATAAATAAATCTTCTTTCAAAGAAGGTTTAGGTAAAGAAGAAGATGTTAAGGAAAATGTTCTTTTTCTTTCAGTTCTAGCCACTCTAGGGAAGGAGATTTCTACAAATATTGTTGAGTGGTTCAAAAAATTCAATTTTGTTAATGGTATACATGACCGTGGGCATAAAAGATATACAATTGATAAATTAAAATCAGATAAGCAATTTTTTAATTGGGTTCTACATTTTGTAAAGTATCTTGAGATAGCTAATCTTTCGACCACCGAAGAAGATGTTAATGAAATTGATTTAGATATTTTAAGAGAAAAGGAAAAGGATGAAGAAATAATAAATCTTTTAACTAGTATTCAGAAAATTCAATCAAAACAGGCAAAGAGAGATCAGCTCATAACTTTTCATAGGAAATATGATGATAATAATGTTTTGGTTGATACCGTACCTTTTAACTTTGATAAACAAGAATCTGAAGGAACAAAGAAAATTTTATATTTACTCGGACCATGGTATGATACACTTCAAAATGGTAAGGTGCTAATTATTGACGAACTTGATTCTAGATTGCATAGCCATTTAACATTAAGACTAGTTGATTTCTTTCATCAATTTAACCAAAATAATGCTCAACTTATTTGTGCTGTACATGACATTTCATTGCTCAACAAAGAGACATTTAGACGAGACCAAATTTGGTTTGTAGAAAAAAATCAATTTGGGGCATCTGAAATTTTTTCCCTAGGTGATTTTAAAACGGATAAGGTTAGAAATAAGTCTGCTTTTGATAGAAACTATCTAGATGGTAAATATGGCGCAATCCCATACTTTGATTTTGATGTAAAACTTAATGAAATTTTGTATGGGAAAAGGGAAGCAAAATAAATTCAAGGAAAGGAATGTTGCTTCCTACAAAAGAGAAGCAAAAGTTATTGATATAAGGCATGGGCGAAAAGAACCTTTAATTGTGCTTAGTTTTAGGGATTTTGATAGGAATCAAGGTCAAGGATTTGAAGAATGGGAGAAAGACCAAATATTAGCTTTGGCAATTGAAAAATTAGCAGCCATTTGTCAAAAAACTGTAGGTCAAGCAACAGCAGAGCAAATTATTAAACCTTATACAAAAGTAGGTTTTCCACCAAATTCAGGTTTTGTACACCCAAGACATGTTTTGCCGGATGTTATTTGGTGCTCAATGCATATTCAAGGGAAAGAGTGCGTTATTGGATACTTTGAAGACAATATATTTCAAGTAGTTTTTTTGGACAAAGACCATGAATTTTGGAAGACAAAAAAGAAAAATACATGACAGAAGAAACAACGAAATGCCAACAAAGGCTATATATCATAAGGGTTTTAGTGGTAATTTAAGCTCCTGAAAGCTTTTGGGACTGCCCCGCTCAAACTTCGGTGAAGGCAGACAGGAAAGTAGCCCGCAATCGCCAACGTTTCATAGCCTCAGCCGCCAACCTTTTCAACAATTATCTCTTTTTCGATTTTCTAACAACAGTTTGGTTGAGTAGCGACTTAAAAAGTGCGTTGGGATTGAACGGCTTGGTGATGAAGTCGTTCATGCCAAAGTTGCGGGCTTTGGTTTCTATTTCGCCAAGTGCCGATGCCGACAGGGCTACGATTGGTGTTCGATTAATTAAATAGGAGGGGTTTTCTCGTATTTTTTGCGTAGCCGTGTATCCATCCATCACCGGCATGTGTAAGTCCATAAGTATCACATCATAACGTTTTTGCTCCACTTTTTCTAAGGCAATGAGGCCGTTTTCGGCAGTGTCCACCTCACACTTCCATTCATGTAAGAATTTTAATGCTACCATTTGATTGATTTTGTTATCCTCAACCAACAGTACGCGAATATTAGCTAAACTCATATCAAACTGCAGTATGCTCTCATATCGAACCACTTTATTTGGGTCGCCTTCTTTTAGTTGGATGACAAATGAAAAGGTTGTTCCTTTTCCAACCTCACTCGTAAATTGAATTTCTGATCCCATCATCGTAAGTAGTTGTTTTACAATTGGTAATCCGAGTCCTGTGCCGCCATATTCCCGTGTGACCGCACCAGAAGTTTGTTTGAATTCCTCGAAAATGGTTTCATATTTATCCTCCGGTATTCCGATTCCGGTGTCTTCAATCTTAAATTCAAGGTGATGATAGCCTTTCGTAAAACCCTTATGATTTATGGTGATTTCAACAAATCCTTTGTGTGTGAACTTTATGGCGTTACTTACTAAATTATTGATGATTTGCAAAAGTCTTGTGCTGTCACCTACCACAATTTCGGGCGTATCTTGACTTAAAGAGTATTTGATGTCAATTTCTTTGGACGAGGCTAAACTACTCATCGACAGATACATGCCGTCTAAAAGCTCCTTTAAGCTGAAATCGTGATTGTCGATAACCACATTTCCTGATAGAAGTTTGTTGTAATCAAGAATGTCGTTGATGATACTCATTAAGTTTCGGGCTGAAAATTTTAAGGTGTTGAGATTTTCCAACTGCTCCGGTTTTGGCGATTCCATCAGAAGAATATTTGTCAGTCCAATAACCGCATTCAAAGGGGTTCGTATTTCATGGCTCATGGTGCTAAGAAACTCAAACTGAGATTTTTCCGCCTTTTCTGCTTTTTCTTTTGCCCACTTAAGTTGCGTCTCACTTTTATATCTGTTTTGCAAGTTGACAACAATCTGCGCAAAAACTTCCAAAATAGATTTTTCTTTTTGCGTATAGCTATGATGTTTTCTCACCGAATCAAATCCCAAAAAGCCGATACACGTGCTATCATCCATCATGGGTACCGCTATCAAGCTTTTTATTTCCTGAGGTTCAAGCACTTGCCTGAGGTCATCATGTTCATCCAATGAGAGCACATCAGCAACATAAATGGAACTGCCTTTGAGATGATTGTCAACCCATTGAGGGATGGCTTCTAAGGGCACTTCCTTGAGGTTATCTATTTGAGGTTCAATTCCTTCTCGACACCATTCAAACGTGTTGATGGTTATTTGATTTTGAAAATCATAATCGAAAATGTATGCCCTATCTGCCTCCACAAATAAGCCCATTTCTTTCAATGCGTTGTTTATTGCATAATCTCGTTTCTCCGTGGGAATATTGATGTAATGTGTCGAAATTTTTATCAAAATATCCTGTAGCGATGAAATGCGTTCCAAACTATATTTTGTTTGTTTTAAAGGGGTTACGTCCAAAACAATGCCTCTCACTCCCTGTGGAATTCCGTTTCTGAAAATAGGAGAGCTAAATATCATTCCTTCAAAGGTTTCGCCGTTTTTCTTCAGACATAGATATTCGTTGTCGCCTAATTTTTCACCGCTGAGTTTTCTTTTAAAAAGGTTTTTTATTCGGCCACGGTCTTCCGGACTGATTACTTGTAAAAAGTTGAGCCCATTCTTCACATCTTCCGGAGTGTAGCCAAATATGGTGAAAGCTGCCTTATTCACATAAACTAATTTGCCGCTGGTGTCAATCTCCCAAATAGGTTGGGGGAGAAGGTTGGCCATTTCCTCAAAGCGTTCTTTGGATTCACGCAACGCTTCATTGGCAATCATCCTCTCTGTAATATCCTGACTTATACTGATATACTGTGTGATTTTGTTCTCGGAACTTTTTATTGGAGTGATGGTGATTTCGCTCAAATAGGTGCTGCCATCTTTTCGACTATTGACTAATTGTCCTCTATAAATTTCACCGTTGCTAATAGTTGCCCACATGGATTTGTAGGCTTGTTTATTGTTTAAACTTGATTTTAAGATATTGGAATATTCACCGATTACTTCCTGCGAGTTGTATCCATTGGTCTGACACCACGCCTTATTAACCCAGTTGATATAGCCTTTGCTGTCGGTTATCATTATGCTGTTGCTGCTTGCTTCAAGCACTTCCGATTGAATGTGAAGTTTTTGCTTGTCAACGTACGACTGAAGCGAATCTCCCAGTTTTTTATTGATTGGCTTTAAGCTTTGAATTAGAGATTCCGAAAGTGTTTTGTCTTTTTTTAGCATCACCAAGATTCCAAAATCCGAAAGTTTCATCACGATGGCTAAGGTGTTTTCTTCGCCAAGTCGTATTACAGGAAATTGCGGTTG
>JAFGWF010000135.1 GCA_016937295.1 Bacteroidales bacterium | reverse complement strand
GTAACATCTTCCATTCGAATCAGGAATTTCACAAAAAATCCGGGATTAGGTAATTCTTCATCGAATTTTTTCGCCCAAAAACCATCCGTTAGATAGTCATGCTCAATCGTGCTGTGCTCTTGAATTTTTCCATAACCGCAATGATGATTGGTTAAAATCAACCCTTGATTGGAGATGATTTCTCCGGTGCAACCATTTCCAAATTGCACTATGGCATCTTTTAGACTGCTTTTATTGACTGAATAAATTTCTTCTGCGGTAAGTTTAAGTCCCAACCGTTGCATATCGGTGTAGTTTAAACGCTCGATTAATAACGGTAACCACATCCCTTCATCGGCTTTTAACGTTTTGAATGGTGATAAAATGCTGATAAACAAGATGATGTAAATGCTTAATAATAACTTTCTGTGCATAGTTTATGTATTTTAAGGTTGTATAATTGTATGAGTTTACGAATCGGCAAATATAACCAAATGCCTTAAACCGATTTAAGCTGTGGTTTTGTAAATATCAGATTTGACCTTGATATTAATACGGGAATATAAAAAACCGTCTAATAAGTTTTCGCTTAATAAACGGTTTTGATGATGTTTGAATGGTTAAAATTATCTGATAATCAGATGTCCTGTATAATAATTTCCGCTCTCTATTTGAATTCTGAAGATATAGTTTCCGGAAGAGAGTTTGCCTTTTTTTAGCAGAATTCCATTTGAATTCACTTGATAATCTGCTTCTAAAAGCTTTCCGGTATTATCGAAAAGTTCTAATTGAATTATCGAATTATTCTTATTCAATAGTTCAATAAATGCTTGATCTGTTGTTGGATTCGGGAAGATTTTAATCAATTCATCCGGTCCATTTTCACCTATGCTTTGGCCAACCGAAAGAACAATATTTTTACAAACTGTTGTTCCGTTGCCGTTAACGCTTGAGGCCGTCATACACACGTTGAAAGTTCCCCCGATTGCAGGATAGGTGTGAGATGGGTTTTGAAGGTTCGAGCTGGCTCCATTATCATTAAAATCCCAATACCAGGTTGTTGGATTATTGGTCGATAAATCGGTGAATGTAACCGTTGGATCGGCAGAAATATCAAAGGAAAAATCAGAAACCGGAGCAGGATTTCCACTAATCGGAATCAGCATACACACTGAATCTGAACCGTTGGCATTAGTGGCTTTAAGACAAACATTGAATGAGCCATCGTGGGCAAAAGTATGATTCACATTGGCATTAGTGTCGAAAGGAGTTCCATCATTAAAATTCCAACGATAAGAAATTGCGTTTGTCGAGAGATTAGTAAAGCTTACCGTTGGGTCGTTGGAAAGATTATAGGTATAATTAGCATCCGGAGGCAAAGCAGGCACGGCTGTAACAATGCGGAAATGAAAGTCGGAAGTTCCTGAAGTTCCGGTGGCTAACGACCATGAGCCAGAAGCAAGTTTGTAGGATCTGCTTATTGTGCTGGGCTGAGTAATGGTAGCCCAAGCCACACCTGATGGCACAGTGTATCCAATAAACACATCGCCATTCAGTCCGGCGAGCTGATTGGCGTAAGGTCGAAGATCGACAATCGTCATGGCACTGGTTTGCGTCAGCGTTGCGGATGGAAAAACTTTAATGGGGGTGATAATGTCGGTGCCGGGCACCCCTGAAGCTGATGTCCAAATATGTACTAAAATACTGTCATTAGGACGATTAACATCGGTGTAGTTTCTTAACAAAACAGCGGCAATGGTAGTTGGTCCGGCAATAGTCATTTTCATTGCAGCCCCTGAACCTACAGAAATACTATCTACAAAATCCACTTGACCGTTGTCGTAAAAAGTATGCTTGCCGGCAATAAAATTGTAAATTGATGTGGCAATGTCATTCCCGGCGGTTGTGGAATCTTTTGCATAAATATGGTAGTTCACAGAGGCTCCGGGTTGAATTTGAGGAATGATGAAGGAGAAATTGGTATTATTAATAAAAGCAGGATTTAAAGTATCGTTTGAAGCCCCATCCACCGAATAAATCAATTTAGCTTGAGCCACTCCCGAAATATCTATGATAGATGCGGTTAGTGTGTCGGCATATAGTCTTCCTTCATGGTATTCTCTTGGACTATAAACAATTAATGGAGGTGCAATATCGGTTGAATAGGATGTAATGACAATGTCGTCGATATACATTCCATCAAAATTGACGGCTCCATCAGAGAAAAACCGGAAGCGAATTTTAACATTGGATTGTCCAACAAAACCGCCGAGTGAATACGAATATTGAGTCCAAACGGTTGAAGTGTCGTCCCAAGAGTCGAGATTTACCCATGTTACACCTCCATTACTCGAAACATCAAGATACATGTAGTCGAAACCGCCTTCAATGTTGTAAATAGCCCAAAATGAGAGAGTTGCTGCAAGAGCTGAGCTGAGATTTACGCCATTGGTCATGGTTGCATACGACAACTGATCGTCTGTGTAGGTGCCAATAGGACTTTCGGTGAGTGCATGGGTAGGAGAGTGGCTTTGAACTATTGATGTTCCCCACACATTTGTAAGTGTCCAAGCCGAAGTGCCTGATTCAAAATTGTCTGAAAAGACTACAGTTTGTGCTTTAACAAAATGTAATACGAAAATGCTAAATGCAATTAGTAAAATTGTCCTCATAGTGTTGAATGTTTGTGATTGTTTGAATCGGTAAAATTAGTAAATTTTTTAATAAAAACCCTTTGTTACAAAATAATACACAAGTTTTTTTTGTTGCTTGTGTCAAGAGGACTCAAATTCGATAATTATGACTTGCAATATTTGGGATAAATACCAGGAAAATAATAGGATAGCAGATAATGAGAACTATCCTGTCTATATTCAAAAACATCTTTTGGATTGTGAAGATTGTCGGCGAAAAGAAGTTATAGACCGAAAATTAAATAACTATTCACAAAGCGTAAAGGATTTTCAAACGGATAGTTTCTTTACTGAGCGAGTGATGGCAAAAATTGCAGAAAATCAGGTTGTTAAATTAGGACGTCCAAACCGGTTTCTATTACGCTATGCTGCAGCAATTGCCATTTTAGTAACCTCAGTTTCGCTTGGCATATTAGCCGGTAGATTTTCTGCAGGTTATTATCACCAAAATACTTCACAAACCTATTCTGAACTTGCACAAGCTCTTCAATTTGGTGGCGAAGATTTGAGTTTTGATTTAGTCGTTCTTAATGAAGAATAATTTGATAATTAGATACTTGAATATAATATTACAATTGGAAATAGCATGAAAATTTATACATCAAAAATTTGGTTCTGGGCATTTATCACTCTGCTCCTTTTAAATATAACAGCCTTTGCAACAATGTTTTATAGGTTGTCTGAAATGCGTAAGGATTTTGAGCAAGTGGAACAAATGCCACCACCACCCGGACCGAGGCCGCCCATGAGGTTCAATTCTATTATTCAAAAGCAAGCCGGATATAGTTCAGATCAACTTGAACAGCTTCAGACCCTTCGATTGAGACATCTCGAAAAGATGCAAAACCATAGAATGACTTTGCGTGAAACGCAGGAAGAACTTTTTGAAGAAGTGGCAGCCGAAAATCCAAATCCAAGTCGAATGGACAGCCTTAAACATGTTATTAGCAATTCGCACGCAAATATGATTGATGAATCTGTAGCCTTTTACGAATCCGTCAAAACAATCAGCACCCCCGAACAATTACGCGAATTGAATAAATACTATCGTAATCAAAATTTTAATGAACCAAATTTCCGTGGTAATCGAGGCAATCCTAAAGGACGGCATGAAAACCGTGGATATAGAAATAACTTTAATCAATAACCTTATAATTATTTAACAATGAAAGCGAAAACAGTTTCAACAATTAAAAGTATGGTGCTTGTTATGGTGATGTTGGCAGTATCCGGCATTGCAAAAGCACAAACCCCAACACCTCCACCGCCAGCGCGTGGGCCAGGCTCCCTACACTGGATGGATTTTATTCCCGAACTCACAACACAACAACGTGAGAGTATTACTAAACTACATACGGCAATGCTCAAGGAGATACTACCCCTTCAAAATCAGATTGCTGAGAAGGAAGCTCATCTGCGTACTTTAACAACGGCTGAAAAAACGGATCAGAAAGCCATTGACAAAACCATTGATGATATCAGCGATTTGAGAAGTGAAATTCAGAAAAAACGTATGAAATTTTGGATGGATTCACGGCAGTTACTTACCGAAGATCAGCGAGTTGTGTTTGATCAACAACAACTAAATCGCAGAAAAAACGGTCAGGGATTTGGTCGTCATCATGGTAATCGCGGTCAAGGCTATGGTCAAGGCTATGGACAAGGCTATGGTCGAGGCGCAAGAAATTGCCGTTATTAGGTAAGTTTTATTCCAGATTAATTAGAAAAGAATCAGTGCTAAGGTGTTGATTCTTTTTTTATTTTCGCACTTTCTAAATCAACAAAGTCATGGAAAAACCAGTTTATAGTCTGGATAATTTTAAGGAGATGATGGGGGATGATGCAGATGAGATGGTTGTGATGGTTCGCATGTTTATTGATTTAACACCAACTTTACTTTCTGAGATGCAAGAGGCAGTAGAAATGCAGCAGTGGCGAAAAACCGGCGATTTGGCTCATAAGATAAAATCGTCTTTACGGCTTTTTGGGATGAGTAGTCTGGTGGATATTGCCGTTGAAATTGAGCATGACGGACGTAAGAACAACAACGTTGAAAAGTTGGCTCAAAAAGTGACCTATTTTAGTGCTCAAGTCAACTTGGCAATTCAAAGTCTTAAAACAGAATTAAATTTATAATGAGGAACTGCTCATTTAGCTTTTAAATTTTTATAACTTTGTTGATTCTTTCTACATTATTGATTCTGCATTGCGATGATGAATCGCACTTCATTGGCAAACTGAAGTTATTTTTTCAACGTTGTTTTGATGGTATTTTTTTTCTTGAAATAACAACCTGACAGATGTTTAGTATTGTATATTATTTAAAATGAAACGATTATGGCAAAATTTACAAACGAAGCAAATACCGGAACAGGAGATTTTAACCGGATAGTTGCAGGAACCACAATGAAAGGTGAGCTCATTTCAACGAGCGATATTCGGATTGATGGAACGCATATTGGCACTTTAGACGTTAAAGGAAAGATTGTTTTAGGTCCGAATGGACGTATCGAGGGTGACATCATCTGCAAAAATGCTGAAATTCAGGGAAATGTTAAAGCTAATATCAAAGTGGAAGAGTTGCTTTCTCTTAAGGCTACTGCTAAGGTTCAAGGCGAGATAAGCACAAATAAAATTGCCATTGAGCCCGGAGCAAAAATTAGTGGGAGCATCAATATGGATAAGCAGTTAAGCCATCTCAAAGTGGATAAAAATGCCGAAACCAGAGAAACCGCTTCCTGATTTCTTTAAGTATTCGTCCATGGCTTTTCAAATGGGGATAATCATATTTGGAAGTGCTTGGGCCGGAATTGAATTAGATAAATTTGTTGAACGCATTTCGTTCCCCTTGTTTACCGTTCTCTTTGTGCTTCTTGGGGTTTTTGCCGCACTTTATCTAACTTTAAAAGATTTTTTTAACTCAAACCATAAGAACTAATGGAATCGAATAAATCATTTATAATCAAACTTTTATATTTAACAGCTTTGATTTTTGTCCTTTCTTTAGCTTGGAAATTTTTTGCCCCTGTCGAATGGATTACCCCTACAGTTTTAGTTTTACCGTTTTTCTTTCTTGGGGTTACTTTAGTGATTCATAGTTACTTATCTAAAACATATCAGCAAAAATTTCAAAAGTTTCTAAACCGATATTTAATTGTAACTACAGTGAAACTTATCGGGCTGTTAGTGTTAATGGCCGTTTATATTTATCGGTTTCCTGAGGATGGAATCAATTTCGTCTTAACTTTATTTGTTAATTATCTGGTGTTTACGATGTATGAAGCCAGAGCTCTTATTCTGCATGGTCGAAAATGATAACAATAAAAAATCCTTTTTCGTCAATACCATCACTTCAAATTGGTGACAGAGTTGGAATAATCTCTACTGCTCGAAAAATCAGCTCTATTGAACTTCAGCCTGCAATTGAAAAGCTTCAGTCTTGGGGTTTGCAGGTGGAATTGGGGAAAAATATTTTCGCTGAATACCATCAATTTGCCGGTACGGATTTGCAACGCGCTGAAGATTTACAAACCATGTTGGACAATTCTCAAATTCGCGCTATATTTTGTGCTAGAGGGGGTTACGGCACTTCTAGAATAATTGACCAAATAGATTTTTCCAGATTTCGTCAATCGCCTAAATGGATAGTCGGATATAGTGATGTTACTGTTTTACATGCTCATATTCAGCGATTTGGATATGAATCAATTCATGCAACGATGCCCATAAACTTCCCCGTTGACGGTAAGGATAATAGCGCTCTAATCACCCTACATGAGGCGCTTTTTCAGAATCAAGTTTCTCACAATTTTAAAGGAGAAAGTTACAATTTTCAAAAGGAATTTTCTGCTCCAATGGTAGGAGGCAATTTGTCTATTTTGTACAGTTTGGCTGCTACTCCTTCTGATATAGAAACTGAAGGAAAGATTCTTTTTATCGAAGATTTAGACGAATATCTCTACCATATCGACCGAATGATGATGAACTTGAAACGTGCCGGAAAACTTGAGAATTTAGCCGCTCTCCTCGTTGGCGGAATGTCGGATATGCACGACAACTCTGTACCCTTTGGGTCTGACGCGAAGGAAATTATACTTCAACATGTTGCAGACTTTCCATATCCTGTTGTATTTGATTTTCCTGCTGGGCATATACCCGACAACCGTGCTGTCATTTTAGGTCGAAAAGCAACAATTCAAAATGAACAAAGCCAAATAAGGTTTATTCAATGAGTGATTTAAGTAACAGATACGCAGTAGTTTATAATCCAAATGCCTGTGGTGGACTTGGTAAAGATGTGTTGCCGCAAATCAGCGCCATTATGGAGAAATATGGGCTTCTATTTGACTTATTTATTACTCATCGCCGTCGCCATGCCATGGTCATAGTTCGTCAAAATATTCGAGATGGTTATCGCAATTTTATCGCTGTGGGAGGTGATGGCACTATCAATGAAGTAGTTAATGGTATGATGTCTCAGAAAAAACTTCTGCCGGAGATGAAATTGGGAGTTGTTATGGTGGGCACCGGTAACGATTGGGGAAAAATGTTTAATATTCCTGACAATTATGATGCTGCTATTCAGATAATTAAGAACAATAATATTTTCCGACAAGATGTGGGTAAAGTAACTTTTTTTCTTGGGGAAAGGCTTTATTCGCGTTATTTTATTAATGTTGCCGGACTTGGGTTCGACGCAAAAGTGGTTCAATCGGTTAATCGAAAGAAAGATAAGAAAAAAGCAAGTAAGCTTAGCTATCTTACCTCGCTTTTTACAAGTTTAATGAAGTATAAAGCATTGGATATCAATGTTTCTATCGAAGGAAAACCTTTTGCAAATAATAAACTTTTTACGATGAGTATTGGTATTGGGAAATATAGTGGAGGGGGTATGATGCAAGTGCCTGATGCCATTGCTGATGATGGTTTGTTTGATATTATGATGGTGAGTAATATTAGTAAGTTTAAGATTATTAGGAAAGTAACAAAACTGTATGATGGAACTATTGCTACGCTTAAGGAAGTGATAATGAGTCGAGGAAAACAGCTTAGCGTGCATTCTAAGGATATGATTATGCTGGAGGTGGATGGCGAATCTCTCGGACATGGTCCTTTTGAATTTACCATAGAAAAAGAAAAACTTAATGTTATTGTAGGATGAAATGGATTATTGTATTTTGGCTGATAGTATTTGCTTATGTGTCACAAGGTCAGTCTGATAGACATGCTGAGAAGTTTTTGCTAAAGGCTGCATCCAAAAATTTGCGGAAATCTTCATCTGCTTATGAGCTCGTTGCCTCTACATCAAATCCCGACACGGTTGCAATTTTTTGGCGTAAGAACAAATCCGATATTTTTTTCGGCTATGATGCTTTGATTCGTAATGCAGAATCTACCGCTTATTACTCCCTCAATTCCAGATTTGTAATCAATCATGTCTCAAAAACGATAGATAAAAAGAAATTTCTCGATCCGAAGAAAGTAAGTTCGGAACAGGGGCCTTTTGATAGCACTTCTTTCGACATTTATTTTTCCGAATTTTTACGTCCCGACTCGTCGTTATGGTTTCTTGTAGAAGACAGTAGTTTTGTTTTCTCCAAAAAAGCGACCTGGTTTTTAAGTCCAAATGTTTTTATCGAAATGGAAATAAAAGGTAATTCAGAGAACCGAGTCCTTGCTTCGGAAAGGTCAGTATTTAAGTATAAACGGTGGCGAAAACAGCTTGTGCGAATGGAAAGCAAAACTGAATCAGGAAGTTATGGCGTAGATGTTAAATCGTTGGGAATAACCTCTGACTCAATTAGTGGCTATATTTCCGGTTTTACTTTGCCCAACAATTATCGTTTTACGTCAAAAGACCGCAAGGCTGAGGATTCTGTTTTTTGGATAGTTAATCCGGTAGTTGTTGATGATTTTCAGTTTTTAGATTATCGTGGTACGGCGCATCGCTTATCCGATTTTAGAGGAAAGGTAGTGGTGCTTGACTTTTGGTATGCCACCTGCGCGCCCTGTATAAAAGCATCGAAATATGTGGAAAAAATGGTGAGTTCATATCCTGATGAAAGGCTTATAGTCATGGGAATGAATCCGATAGACTCAAAAGATAAAATCATGGAGCATTATTCAAAATGGCAATTAAACTATAATACTCTTCTATGTACAAAGGAAATTCAAAACGCTTTAAAAGCCTTTGCGTATCCTACTTTTATTGTGATTGATGCCGAAGGTAGAATGGTTTATAATAAATCCGGTTTTTCTCCAGAGTTAATGTATGAATTAGGTCAAGTAGTCAAACATTTTGTGGAAGAGATAGGCTCTGAGACCCGATTACCTGACTGATTCCAGCATGTCGTTTATGGAATCGGAATGCCCCGGATTTTTCTTTAGAAAGTTTTCGTGAAGAATATGCACCATTCCGTCGGCCAGACCGATTTTAGGAACGAAAACACCGTCAACCTTCAGGATATTCATAATTCGGAGAAAAATTTCGGCAGCAGGCACAATTACATCAGCACGGTCGAGGCGAAAACCAAATCTATTCATACGTTCGTCAACGGTTAAAGGACTCAGTTGCGTATAAGCGTATTTGAGTTTTTCAGTCGTTAAAAATTTCGCCTCTGAATCGCCATATAGTTTGTTTAGTTTGTTGATATTTCCTCCCGAACCAACACAAATAGCGTCTTGATAATCCTTCATTTGTGTTTTTAACCAGTTTTCTATCCTTTTCCAAAGATCGGGCGAATAGTTGTTGTGAACCATCCGCAGAGTTCCGATTTTAAAGGATTTTAAATCAATGAGTTTATGATTGACAACCATCGAAATTTCGGTACTTCCACCCCCTACGTCAATAAAAAAGATTGGTTTTGACGTTTCAAAAATTTCCATTCGGTTGGTCGAGCGTATGATATTAGCTTCCTCGCGACCACTAATTACCCTAATTTCTAATTTGGTTTTAGACTTTACCGTTTGCAATATTTTTTCACTATTAGCTGCTTCACGCATCGCCGCAGTTGCTAAAACACGAACTTCGGCAGGTTTATAAACATCTATTAAAAGCTTATAGGCCTGCATTGTAGTAACTAAATCTTGGACTTTTTCTTTGCTAATTAAGCCAGTCGAAAAAACATCATTTCCCAATCGTAATGGAATTCTTATCAAGCTCGCTTTTTCAACATAGGTTTCGTTATTGATTTGCCATGCGTTGGCGAAAAGTAGCCTCGCCGCATTGGAACCAATATCGATGACAGCATATAACATATTCTATTTCTTTTCTAAATTCTTAAAATAATTATAGGTAACAATGTGAGTGTCTGTGTTGTTTTTTTGCTTTTTGTCAAAAAGGTAGGTGTTTATCATGTCGCAGTCGAGGGAACGGGATTTCACTTGGTCTTGCCATTGAATGTCGATAATGGTTTTCAACTGTTTTTTGATATTTTTGTCAGTAACCGGTGTAACAATTTCAAAACGATGGTCGATATTTCTGGGCATTAAATCCGCTGAGCCAATATAGTATTCCGGTCGTCCGCCATTTGCAAAAATGAAGATTCTACTATGTTCAAGATAGCGCCCAACGATACTGCGAGATTCAATATTTTCACTCACACCATTTATTCCTGATTTCACCACATTTATTCCTCTAATCAATAATTTGATTTTTATACCTTCTTTTGCCGCTTCATACAATTTATCTACTATTTCGTTGTCAACTAAACTGTTGGATTTCAGTATAATCCATGCTTCGCGTCCTTTCTTTTGATAGCGAATCTCGCGGTTTATCATTTTTATAAAGAAATCTCTAAAACCAAAAGGAGCCACTTTGATTCGGTCATATTTCACCATCAAATACTTGGATTCGATTTGATAGAAAAATTGCTTAATATCTAATCCAATCGCCTGATTATCTGTAATCAAGGTTAAGTCGGAGTAAATAGCCGCTGTAGATTCGTTGAAATTTCCCGTACCAATAAGTGAGTAATATTTATCTTTTCCTAATTCTTTTCGCCGTATAAGAATTGTTTTAGCGTGTACTTTGGTGCCAGGAATGGTGGCTAAAACTTTCACTCCTTCATGCTGAAGTTTTTGCGCCCAATAAATGTTGGCTTCTTCATCAAATCGGGCTTGAAGTTCAATAAAAACTGTAACATGTTTTCCGTTTCTAGCAGCATTTATCAGAGCATTCATCACTCTTGATTTTTTTGCGGCACGATAAAAAGTCATTTTTATGCTTCGCACCTGCGGATCGATAGAAGCTTCGCGAAGCAAATCAATAATATGCTGAAATGGCTGGTAAGGAAAATGCAGTAAAATATCTCGCTTTGAAAGTATGGTGAAAAACGATTTATTATAGGGCAAATCCGGATGAGGAATCGGAGGCTGAGGCGCATAGGTCAAGCCTTCGCTAAGCTCCGGAAATGACATTAAGTCTTTGAAATTATGATATCTGCCGCCACCTCTTAAATGGTCATTACCGGTTTTGATTTGAAGTTTTTTTAAGACCTTCGTTAACAGCTTTTCAGGTATTTCTTTATCATAAACAAACCGGATTGCAGGAGCATTTTTGCGTTTTTGAACACTTTCCGACATGATTTCTAAAAAGCTCTTCGACACATCGTTGTCAATATCTAATTCGGCATCACGCGTAAATTTAATGATATAACCGTTAAATGAATTATAGCCAAAAATTGAGAAAATTTCCGAAAGATTATAGCGAATTGCATCCTCAAGAAACATCAAGAAATGCTGTCCTTCTTTGGATGGTAAAATCACAAATCGACTCAGCTCTTCGGATGGAATTTCGATAAGAGCATGACGCTCCTTTTCGATGGCATTAGTGTCGGTCATGACAACAGCAAGGTATATGGCTCTATCCTTAAGATTTGCTCCACCGTTGAACTTATCCAACATTATGGGATAAATTACTTGCCTTACCTTATTGAGAAAAAAGTCCTTTATAAACTGGCCTTGTTCCGCATCAATTTCCTTTTCGTTCAATAGAAAAATAGAATTCTTTCGTAATTCTTGACGAATCTGAACAAAGGCTCTTGTGTAGGCTCTTTCCTGATTTTCAACAGTTTTCAAAATGTCTTTTAAAACATTCCTATAATGTAATGCCTGTTCAGGGTTTTCTTTTTCGTTAAAAACAATGAGACGTCTGATAGTTGCTACTCGAACTTTAAAGAATTCATCGCGATTATTGGAAAAAATACCTAAAAATCGAATGCGTTCTAATAACGGATTCCGCTCGTCTAATCCTTCTTGCAGAACCCGCTCGTTGAATTGTAACCAACTTATTTCGCGATTTATTTTATCCATTCTCCTAATCAAGTTATTTGTTTGGGTAAGATGATTTTCACTTCCATGGGCCGCGAAAGGGAAATATCGGTCCATTTATCCGTTTGCCAAGTCCCATAAGCCAGACCGGAAGTTGGAAGCCAATCTAAATCATTGTCCATCAGCTCTCTGACTACAGTTGTCAAACCTGGATTGTGTCCGACAATAATAACCGAGTTTATCTCATTATCAATGGAATAAACGGAGTCGAGAATCGATAGACTGTTTCCGGGATACAAATTGTCGTCAAATACCAATGGAGTATTCAGCTCTTTGGCGATAATCTTGGCGGTTTGCTTAGCTCTTTTAGCCGGACTGGAAATGATTAAATCCGGTTTTAACTTCATTTTCACTAAATATTTGCTCACTTTCAAGGTTCGCGATTCGCCTTTCTTTAGGAGCGGACGATCGTAATCCGACATGCCCACGTTATCCCACGAGGATTTTCCATGTCGTAAAATATATAAAGTCTTCATGCTCCGAAATTTAGAAAAAATGCTATTTGTCGTGAACAAAAATATTTAGGTGCTTAAAAAATTAATATATGGTTAATATATAATTAATATAGAAATAATCTAAGAATATAAAAATCAAAATGTTAGATGCCTTTCTGTGAAAGATATTGTTCTAATAGTTTTGCAACATATTTCCCGAAAACATCAAATTCTATATTCACAATTGAACCCTTTTTGAAATTATGAAAGTTAGTATTTTCGTAAGTATAAGGGATAATCGCAACGCTGAACATGCCTTTTTCACTATCCACAACCGTGAGGCTCACGCCGTTAACCGAAATGCTCCCTTTTTCAACTGTAATATTGTTTTTGGTAGAATCGTAGGAAAAATAGAATCTCCAACTACCGTCTTCTTCCGTAACTTTTTCGCAAACAGCAGTCTGATCTACATGCCCCTGAACTATATGGCCATCGAAACGATTTTCCATACTCATGGATCGTTCCAAGTTAACTTCATAACCTACTTCCCACGCACGCAGGCAAGTTTTTTCGAGGGTTTCATCAATGGCAGTTACCACATATTCCGATTTTTCGTAATCAATTTTTACAACTGTTAGGCAAACGCCATCGTGTGCCATCGACTGGTCTATCTTTAATTCTCTTGCCAATGGAGTAGAAATAGTGAAATGGATATTGGTTCTATCTCGATCAATCGCCACTACTTTTCCCATAGCTTCAACAATACCTGTAAACATAACTTATTGATTTAGTTTTTCCTGATGATTGTAACACTTCCGGTAATCTCGCGCTTTACTTCGCCTTCAAGACGCAATTCATACACGTGGCAAACATAAAAATAAACTCCATCGCTACAATCATTATTTGAGTTCATATCTTTTCCATTCCAGTTAATGTCGGGGTCTTCCGTTTTAAATACTGGCACGCCCCAACGATTGAAAATCGTTATTTCGATTTTTCGTACTAAATCATAAGGAAATGGTGTGAAATAATCGTTATAGCCATCGTTGTTTGGCGTGAAAACATTGGGAAGAACATAAGGGTTGCATTCGTCAATGTCGATACAAACAAGCTCGCTAAATGGACTTACATTTCCGTTGGAATCGGTGGCTGTAATGGTATAACATCCAGCAATGGAAATTAGGTTTTGATGCAGAAAACTTGTGTCGTTTGGCGAGGATGTTTGGTAAATAACTTCAAAGTCGCCTTCCAATGCCGGTCTATAATATAAGGTGTAATAAACCACATCGTGTCCGCAAGATTTTGTAACATCATTCCAGCTAATTAAGTTTTGAATCAATTGACAATCAGCCTCAACCAACAGTTTTGGAGGGCATGGCGACTCATTATCGACAGGCATTTCACATGCAACTTGACTATAGTTGACCAATGGTCGTGGAATTGTTGCAGAGGAATACTCACCAATGCTTTTTATCCTGTAGCAGTAATTTTGACCATTTACAAGATTGGAGTCGATATAAAAAGTGCTTGATGTTTGACCAATTGAGTCGAAGGTTCCGTTTTGATTCTGTTTGTATATCACGTAGTTATAATTTGTCCATGGAACAAACTCATTCCATTCTAAACGGAGTTTTTTATCTAAAGGAATGATTTTTAAAAATACAGAATAGGTTTCTTGAGTGCTTCCTACAATAAGTCGATTTGAAGGGCTATCATTCAGAAAGTCAATCTTGAAGCGATGTTCATAATCGCGTGTGTTGATGTTTTTTAACACAAAAACTGTATCGTATAAGTTTGATAGCGAATCAATTACAAAAAGTTGAGAACTTGCGGTAACCGCATGATTGATTAGATATTTATAAGGACCGGGCAAGGCAATACTGTCAAAGTCGGCAGGGCGCGTCCAACGAACTGTAATTTGTCCGTTTAAATCAGAGGTGCTATCCACCGTAACATGTGTCATTATCGGAACATCTTTAGTCAAAGTGGCACAGGCTTCAAGTGAAGGGTAACTTTCGGCACTATCAGGGAAAAGCGCTACAACCATATAACAATATTGGTTTCCGTGAATCAATCCGTAGCCATTGTCGTCATCTAAATAAGTGGTGTCGTTGACAGAAGAAGTGGACGCAATTTTTACATAACCTGTCCATGCAGGTACGCCGGTTTCACAGTTATTTGGCAGATAGTTAATGAATCCATTATGACGGTAAATGTCGTAGCGAACCACTTGAGAACAAAAATGTTTGGACCAATTTAATTGAACGGAATTGCCAGAAGGAGAGGCTGTTAGGTTTTGAGGTGGAGGTGCAACCACTTTGATACGCATGGTTTTTATATCCACAAGGTTTACCGGTGAGCCATTATCTTTTGCCTTAAAAACCAATTGATACGGTTGTTTTTGCACATGTTCACAAAGTGGCGTCCAGTTGAGTGTGGAATTAACAAAACCAAATCCATTGAAAGGCTGATTGTAGGAGGCCGGATTATTCGCCAATAAAAACGGACCGCCTACTGCCGTAAGGGTGATATTATGATTGTTTATGTCGGTTGCGGAAATATCGGTGGTGAGAGTTGTGCCAACTTCAACACAAGTGTCGGTAACTAAGCTGATTACGGGTGGGTCATTATTGCAAGAAGCGATGGTGATTTGCATGTCGCGCCTTACGCTGCCAATTCGTATTCCAAAGCGCCATTCATAGATTATTATGGCAATATTGTATTCTCCCTGCATAATCGGACTGTCCCAGGTAAGCGTACCGGTTACGGGGTCAATCTCAAAGATATTGGATGTTGTAGGATCGCTATAACCGGGAAGCACTTGTCCCTGATTCCCTTTGCAGGGTGCTAAGGCATAAGAAATGCTGTCGCCATCGGGGTCGAAAGCGCCCGGGTTGTGAAGAAAAGGTGTGTTCAAGCAGCCGTTGTCGATGGGGGCGTTGAGCAATTGAACAGAGTTGTTTAGGCCAAGGAAAGGATGAATAACTAATTCAGTCTCAAGATAAAAAGAAGCATTGATAGAATTGATAATGTTAATAACGCCACCATTTCTATTAGGGTCTTCCATGCTTATCATAAAGCTACCCGGACCTGAATAGGTGTGTGTTCCGATGTAAATATTACGATTAGTGAGGTTGCCGATAAAAGTTTTAGTGGTCCGATTGATGATGCTGCTTGTGCCATCGCCCCAATTTACGTCAAGCGAAGGACGGTCGGCAGGACTTGGGGAATAAGTATAGGTGAGGATAGTAATCTGGTAAGTATAACCTGAAATATGCTTAAAGGTTATCTCTCCCGCCCGATTATGAGTTGCCATAAGATTCAGGCCGGCAATGATTAAAACTATGGTGAAAATAAATTTCTGCATGTTTTCTATTGAACGCACAAAATTAGACATATTTTTTGTCTTGGGTTGCATCGTTAAAAACAATTAACAATAAGGAAATTTAACCCGATTTTTGAGGGTTTATTGTTTTGAAACTTAATTTATGGAGTAATGTTAGATTTCATTATTTTCGTTTTAATAAGTTTTTCCTTGCATCCTTTATAGGAATAAATATCTAATTATTTTATGTTATAGCGTTTTTAATCAACAACTTATAGGATATTTAATTAATAGGATAAATTTAAACGGAGAAATATATCGCGGAATAACTACTTTTGTGAAAGATTATTAAGATAATAAATGGATAAATACACTCAAGATTTTGAAAGGGGATTAGACAAATTTGTCGATGAACTTAAAAAATACGTTTCTACTTCAGATGGGGATTGGACAGTAAAAGGATTTATTGATATTTACAAAAATATTTACACCATATCTTCAGACACTAAGATAGTATCCAAAATATTAGAAATTCATATTTTTCCCGAAATATTAAGATTTGCTGAAAGAATTGGTTATAAAATTGTTTTGGCCGAACATCAAAATTGGTATCCAGATTTAACTTTTGTGAACAAAGAAAATGAATCTATAAAATTTGCACTTGATTTAAAAACGACTTATAGACGAAATGGAAATGTTTCGGGTTTCACCCTTGGAAGTCATGGAGGTTATTTCAAAGAAAGAGATAAGGCAAAAAATATTCAATTTCCATACAATGAATACAAAGGTCATTATTGCTTGGGAATTATCTATACTAGGGTTGACTTTAATGATGATTTAGCAGAAACAGAAATATTCCAAGTCGAAGAAATAGCTCAAGAGTATGGACAAAAAAACGAATCGGTTGGCCTACGAAAAGTGACGAAAATAGACAATCTAAAGTCAATTACTTCAGTCATAAATGATTTTGATTTCTTTGCAGTCCCAAAATGGAAAATTGCTAGTGACAGTCAAGGATCGGGTAATACGGCCAATATTGGGTCAATCAAAGACATTGACGATTTAAAATCAGGTAATGGCGTCTTTAGTCAATTAGGAGAAGACTGGTTTGATGAATATTGGGTAAATTATGGTTCTGCCACAATGATAAAAGACGGAAAAACCATCAAAATCTCTAGCATTTGGGAGTTTTTAGAGTTTAAAGGAAGAACTGATTTATTCGATAAGGTTATAGAAAAAGGAGCAAAAAGGAGGAAAGAAATATGAGTAAAATTTTCGTTCCACCGATTAAATCGCAAGGAATAAAAACGAAACTTGTTGGGTGGATTGGTTCAAATATTTCAAGTATTGAGTATTCCCGATGGGTAGAACCCTTTATGGGCACAGGTGTTGTTGCTTTCAATATCAGGCCAAAAAAAGCATTACTATGTGACAGCAATCCTCATCTGATTAATTTTTACAAATCGCTACAATCTAAAGAAATTACCGGTGCTATTGCAAAAAAACACCTCACATCAGAAGGTAAATTATTGCTTGAGTCCGGTGGCGATTATTA
Organism: Bacteroidales bacterium; assembly: GCA_016937295.1. Taxonomy (GTDB): domain Bacteria; phylum Bacteroidota; class Bacteroidia; order Bacteroidales; family UBA1556; genus UBA6267. Next base: position 11,472 of record JAFGWF010000135.1, on the reverse strand, counting down.
TTATACTGTTCGAGACAGATTCAATGATTTGGGTAATCCTTTGGATTTTTTGTTTTTAAGTCGTTCCTGTTTCAATGGGATGATGCGATTCAATCGTAAAGGGGGATTTAATGTTCCTTTTTGTCGAAAGCCAAACAGGTTTGCTCAAGCGTTGGTTACGAAGATTTCCAACCAAATTGATTATATTTCTCAAATAATTGAATTTGGCGATTACTCCTTCAAACATCAAGATTTCACCGAAACATTAAAAGAGTTAAATTCTGATGACTTAGTTTATTCTGACCCACCTTATATTGGAAGACATGTGGATTATTTTGATTCATGGTCGGAAGAAGAAGAGATTTTATTGCATGGTGGCTTGCAAGCTTCAAATGCAAAGTTCATCCTTTCAACTTGGCTAAGCAATCAGTACAGAACAAATGAGTACGTTTTCTCCATCTGGAAAGATTGTTTTATTTCGACTAAAGAGCATTTTTACCATGTTGGGGCTAAAGAATCGAATAGAAATGCTGTGTATGAGGCACTTCTGTCAAATTTTGAACTCAAAGAAAGTATCAAAAACTCCGAAATGAAATTGCGCATTGAATCAAATATTTCTCAGTTGACTACACAAAAAAATGGGATTGTCATACCATTACAAACAACATTGAATTTTGAGGATGCAAAAGTTGCAAGCCGGTGAAATTTTTTTTTCATTTCAAACTAAAGTAATCCATTGAGGCAATTGATGCTCAAAATATTTTTCCCCCAAGAATATTTTCTCTGATTTCACTTATCTCAACTTATTGATGTAACTTTGCCTTCAACAATGAATTTTTTCTAACCTGAATATTTAATTATGAGTCAAGATAAGAAAAAGATTGCCGTTTTTCCCGGAAGTTTCGATCCAATCACCGTTGGTCATGAGAGCATTATTCTGAGAGCTTTGCCTCTTTTCGACCAGATAATTGTGGCCGTAGGTGTTAATTCCACTAAATCAAGCATGTTTTCGGTAGAGTTGAGAAAGCAATTTATTCGAAAAACATTTGAAGGAATTGAAAAGATTAAAGTAATGGAATTTAGTGGCTTAACTGTTGATTTTTGTAAACAACAAAACGCCAGTTTTATACTTCGTGGGCTTAGAACATCGGCCGATTTTGAGTTTGAACGCAGTATTGGACAAGTAAACAAAATCCTTGATGAGGGCATTGAAACTGTTTTTATGCTTACCTCCACAAAGCATACTCCAATAACTTCTTCCGTCGTGCGCGACATTATCCGACACCATGGAAATTTGGAAAAACTCATTCCAAAAGCCATTTTGGATCAGTTTTGAAATATTTATCCTCTTTTTACGTTTAATCGGAAAATCTTTTAAAATGAATAGATTAGTTTTTCTCCTATTTTTTTTTGCTGCATCCAACGGATTATTTGGCCAGAATAAAACGTCATTGGAAGTCGTGTTTCCTAATTCTGTAGGACAAAAGGCGTTTCTCTGGACTTATGAGGATTTAATGACCTATCGCGAAATCCTAATCGATTCTACAACAATCAATCGCAGCAACTCGTTTCGTTTCGATTTGAAGCTTAAGGAGGTAACATCGGTAAGTCTTCAAGTTGCTTTTTTTCGAATCGACTTTTATATAGAGCCAGGCAAATCTTATTCGTTAAATATTGATTCCGTGGATTTTAGCAATAGAGATTTCTACCCGAAAAATATTGTCGGTTATTTGACTCCAAACCATAAACTGACTGCTTTAGGAAGTTATGATTTGAACAATGAGTTGGCAACTGTAAACGAATTTATGGCCGAATTTTTCGACTCAAATTATGTTTTTCTGTATCAATCAAAACTTCCTGAATCCGTTTTAAATGTTTTTTTAAAGAAAATGGACAGTCTTAAAACTGCCGTAAAATCGGATTTTACTCGAAATCACATCGACTTTCAACTTGCTCAATTGGAACTTATGACCCGAAAAATCGGATATTCCATGGTGATAGAAAAATATTTTCAACCCTCAAAAGTGATGTACAAGAATAAAGTTTATATGGACTTTTTCAATTCTTTCTGGTCGAAATACTTATTTGTTTCCGTTAAAGGTTTGCGTTACGGTCAATTGGATTCGGCAGTAAATTCAGGCTCTTATAATACTATAATCCGACTTTTAGAAAAAGATCCTTTTCTGCAAAATGCACAAATTAGGGAAATGGTTGTTTTGCGAAACATCATTCAAATGTATAGCAGCTATCGATTTTCAAAGGAAGCCTTGAACGATATCCTTTCCGACATTACCAATAAGGGGGCAATACTTGAAAATAGGTTGATTGCTAATAATATACGGAAATATTTTTTGGAGGAAAACAATAGAAAAGCCCCTGATTTCCGTCTGCCTGATTTCCATGGAGCGATTCACGAATTGCCAAACTATACAGGTAAATATGTGTACCTTAATTTCTGGAATGAGGAATGTATGGATTGCGTTGCCGAGATGGATATAACAAAAGAGTTGTTTTTAGACTTCGACGACATTATTCAATTCATCAGCATTTATGTTGGGCCAAATCCGGATATTGCCCGAATGTTGGTTGAAAAGAGAGAGTACAAATGGCTGCAACTAAATTACAATCAAGATTTTAGCTTGATAAAAAATTATCAGCTCGATATGTTTCCATATTATATTTTAATCAATAAAGAAGGAAATATCGAATGGTATCCTTCGGCAGCACCTTCTGAGAGTTTTAGCGAAAAGTTTTTAAAAATGTTGGACGACAAGAAAAAAAATCTCGAATAGAAAGGAAATTTCACCAAATATCTAAAGAATATCTATCTTTGCCGAGTCTGATGGTCTGCATTTGCGGATAATAGGGAATGCCGTGAAAATCGGCAACAGTTCCCGCTGCTGTAAGCTCCATTTCAGACTGTCGAGATGCCACTGAAGCTCACCTGAGCCTTGGGAAGGCAGACAGTTCGGGAGTAAGTCAGAAGACCTGCCATCACGGCTTTTGTTAAGGATGCTTTCGGCGAAAAAGCATAATGATGTCCCCGCGATAGTCATTTCCCCGTTTTCCAAAGCCGATTCTTTTTTAATCAAAAGAATTGTTGTGAAACAGATTAAGGATTTCTTTAAGGATTTTTTCCTACTACATGTATTTAAGCGAAGGCTTACTTATTTGATGTTGTGGATAGGTGCTGTTTCTTGCGGTTTCAATAATGTTGCCGGTCAAGACACGGTTATGCTGATGCCGGTTAATATCATTTCCGAACGACTTAATGATAATGCTAACTCAATAAACATCAGCAAGATAGATTCCTTCACATTGTCCAATAAAATTCATAAAAATTTGGGCGACATCCTTCAAAGCCAATCCGGTATTCAAATCAGAACTTATGGGTATGGGGGTATTTCCACATTGGCCATGCGCACCGGAAATTCCTATCAAACGGCTCTTTTGTGGAATGGATTTAATCTTCAGGACCCTCTAAATGGTGGTGTGAATTTGATTGCTTTGCCTTCTTTCTTTGTCGATAAGTTAGAAATGCACAAAGGCGGGGAAACCAGTCTTTTTGGTAGTGGAGCCATGGGGGGAAGTGTTTTTATGAATTCGGGGGTGGCTTTAAATCAAGGTCATAAGTTGCTTGTTGTAGGCTCATTTGGTAGTTTTGAAAGTATTACAGGAGGTGTGGCTTTTACGACGTCGAAAAAACATTGGGCTTCAAAAACCAGATTGTTTTATAAAAATGCAAAAAATGATTTTCCTTATATCGACCGCACTTCACGAGAGGAATCCATTAAATATCAGAGAAATGCCGCAGTGGAGCAATTGGGAATTATGCAACAAAATACTATGAAAACCGGTAAAAAATCTCTATTAACCGTAGATTTATGGGCATTAAACTCTGACAATCAAGTGCCGGCAACCGTTTATCAAACGTCAGAAATATTCTCAACCAATTTAACGAAAAACTTGCGAGGAGCGCTGACTTATTCAGTTTATAGAAATCGTTTGAGCTTGAAAATGCGACATGCCACTATATTCAACTCGTTGACTTACAACGATAAACTTGCTGACCTAAATTATACACATCAATCCTTTTCCCAAATTTCTGAGGTGGAATCTAAGTTACAATTCAATCAGAACCATCACTTGCTTTTTGGCATTAATAACACTAACGACCGTGGTATTTCGGAAAGCTTAAGTCCAGAAGCAAAACAAAATCGCACTGCGCTGTTTTTGGCCTATAAATGGTTGATTAAAAACCGTTTAAATTTGATTTTAAACTCTCGCAAAGAGTTTGTTAAATCGTCTGAAATCCCCCTAACTTATTCCTTAAAGGCAGGCTATAAAATTGCAAAACCAATTAGTCTATTTGCTTCTATATCAAAAAATTACCGATTGCCAACTTTCAACGACCTTTTTTGGATTGATTATTTTTCGCAAGGAAATCCTAATCTGAAACCGGAGTGGGGAAACTCACAAGAGTTTGGATTGACATACTCCAAAAAGTGGCAATGTTCGGCGTTATCTGCCAAAGCCAATTATTTTCAAAGTAGGACTAATGATCTGATTCAATGGATTCCGGTGAATAATATCTGGATTCCAAAAAATATACAACAAGTTAAAAATAAAGGTATGGAGATGAATATGGATTATAAGATTTGCTTCTCAAAACAGCACTTTGTTACTCTATCATTGGACTATACCTTTTTAAAGTCGGTTGCTATTAATAATTCGGTTCCTTCAGAAGAAACTGAAAATAAGCAGCTTATCTTTGTGCCAAAGCATAAAGGCGGTGTGAATATGAAATGGTTTTTTGGAAAATATTTTATAGCCTATCAGCAAACATTTATCGACAAGGTTTTCACAACTTCCGATCATCTCGATTATTTGCGTGGTTATAGCCTTGCTGATGTGGTTGTTGGAAGAAATTTTGTGGTAAACAAAAATAGTTTTACCTTGAGTTTTAGTGTTCTAAATATCTGGAACACAGAATATCAAACCATGCCTGCCTATGCCATGCCCGGAATAAATTATGATTTGACGATTAAATACCTTCTCCAATCTACAAAACATGAATAAAAATCTTTTTCTTCTGATTGTTACTGTAATTCTAACTTTATTTTCATCATGCAAAAAGGAAAGTGATAATCAAGATTCCATTCAAATTGTTGAAGGTGAACGAATTGCCTTTATTTCAAATGAGGGTGCTTTTGGTTTTGGAAATAGTTCCTTGAGTATATATTATCCCGATAGTGGAGTTATTGAAAATCAGGTTTTCGAAAAGATAAATAATCGCAAGCCCGGCGATGTGATGCAGTCAGTAAATTTGATTGGTAATTCATTATTTCTGATTATTAACGCATCCAATAAAATTGAGAAATTGGATGCTAAAACCTTGGAACAAAGTCTGACAATTGGCAATTTTTCACTTCCCCGATATATGGTTGCAAACAGTGAAAACCGAGGTTTTATAAGTTGCTGGGGCGAAACCGGAGTCATTAAAGTTTTGGATTTAAACTCGGGATCCATTATCTCCACCCTCCCCACCGGAAACGGTCCGGAAAAAATGTTGATTCATAAGGATAAGCTAATAGTTTGCAACAGTGGAGGATTTGCAAACGACAGCACGTTGTCGATATTTGATTTGAACACTTTAGAGTTGGATACATTGATTGTCGTTGGAGATCAACCGATGGACATTTTGGAATTTGATCAAAATTCTGTTTGGGTTTTATGTCGTGGAAAAATGGTTTATGGTAGTGGCGGGCAGCTAATTGAGGAAACTGCCGGAAGCATAGTGAGGATTGAACCCCAAACGGGTAATATCACAGAAAAGGTAATGCTTCAATCAAATCAGCATCCGGCACATTTGGAAATAAGTCCGGATAAAGCGTCTCTGTATTTAGGAGGAGGTTATGGATTTCATGGCGTTTATAAATATCAAATTGCAACCCAACAATTGGATGCTATACCTCTAATAGACAAGTCGTTGTATGGTTTTAATGTCGATTCAAAAACTGGAAATATTTATGGTTTGGAGGCGCCAACTTTCACACAAGCAGGATGGTTGAATGTTTATAGTCCAACCGGTTTTTTAATGAATCGAGTTAAAACCGGAATTGGTCCAAACATGGTTTGCTTTAAGGATTAGACAGATGAACCAATTAATAATCAGTAGTTTGCTGAAAACTAAAGATAGTTGGCAATCAAATCGATTAGGTTTTCAATTGAAATTGGTTTAGCTAAATAGTCGTTACAACCTGCATCAAGAGCTTTTTTGCGGTCGCCCTCTAAAGCGTAAGCTGTTTGGGCTATAATCACAATATCCGTGTTGAAAGTTCTGATTTCTTTCGTGGCGTCATAACCATCCATTTCAGGCATTTTAATGTCCATTAAGATTAGAGCTATATCTGGATTTCTGCGACAAATGTCCACCGCTTCAACACCTGTTTGCGCGCTCAGAATTCTAAGATTTTGCTTTCGCAAAACGGAGGTCAAATAGAGATAGCTGTTATAATCATCCTCAGCAATAAGTATCGTTCCGATTTTATTCGACTTTTCATGCTCTTGCGTAAAACTGTTATCGTCTTTTTCATCGGTTTCGCAATAATCGATTTCAGGAAAAAATACAGTGAATTTGCTGCCTTTTCCCAATTCTGATTCCAAGGAAATGGTACCGCCTAACATTTCCACATAGGCTTTGGTTATGGTTAATCCCAAGCCTGACCCTTGATAAGCTCGTTTATCTGCTACGTCTGCCTGCTCAAATCTATTAAAAACTGCTCCTTGCCGCTCTTTTGGAATTCCAATTCCGGTGTCGGTAACGCTGAACTCTATGCTTTTTCCCTTGCTGTTCAGGGAGATAGTAATGAAACCTTCATCTGTGTACTTTATGGCGTTTTTAATGAGGTTCGAAAAAATGGAATCAATTTTCACTTCATCGGAGCGGATAATGCGACAGTTTGGTTTTAGGTTATAGTCAAATTTGAGCGAAATTCCTTTGTCGGAGGCTTCCAACAAGAAGAACTGAAATAAACTCTCCGTTTTTTCAAAAATATCGAATTCCGAATAAATTACCGGCATCTGACCGGTTTCAATCTTCGAAATGTCGATTAAATCATTGACCGTGTTCAACATGCGTTGGCCGCTCCGCTGGATGATATCGATAAATTGAGAACGTTCCTCTCCGGTAAGGTCGCTATCTTTCAGCAATCCTGTAAATCCAATGATGCCATTCATTGGCGTGCGAATTTCGTGACTCATATTAGCTAAAAATGCCGATTTCAACCGGTCGCTTTCTTCGGCTTTTTCCTTGGCTAATGTAAGGTCTTGTATCATTTTCTTCTTGCTGCTAATATCTTCTTTAACGGCCACAAAATGAGTGATTTTTCCGCCATCGTTGACAATGGGTGAAATGACTACATCTTCCCAATACTCCAATCCTTCTTTTGTGACATTGAGTAATTCTCCTCGCCAATCGCTTCCGGAAAGTATGGTTGCCCAAAGGTTTTTGTAAAATTTTTGACTATGATGACCTGATTTTAGAATCCGTGGATTTTGTCCAACAGCTTCCTCCAAAGAATAGCCTGTAATTCTGGAAAATGCAGGATTTACATATTCAATAATACCTGTTGAGTTAGTTATCACAATGCTCACGGGATTTTGTTCTACAGATCGACTTAAAAGCCGGAGTTTTTCCTCTGCTTTAATTTTTTCTGTCACATCATGAACGATTGAGTGCAGATAATCAACCCCATCTATTGTTATTTTGCTGCTAAATACTTCAACATCGGCTGTAGTGCCATCTGATTTTCGATGGTTGAAAAGAAAATGTACATTTTCCTGATCTCTGGCACGAATCATTTCCTTTTTCACTTGCCAAGTATTCATTGTGTTTATTTCGCTGATTTTCATCCTGCACAACTCCTCAACCGACCAACCGTAGTAGGCTGCAGCGGCGTCGTTGGCTTCAATGATTTCGCCGGTTGATGGCTTGATAATCAGCTTAATAGCCGAATGTTTTTGAAAAAGATTGCGAAATTTTTCTTCACTTGCCGCTAATGCTTTTTTAGCTAAAATCTTCTCTGTATCATTTCTTACGATTGCTAAAACTTCCTCTTGACCTCCTTTAACATAACGTGCTTCAAAATATTGAGTTTGCCCTCCAATATCAAGGCTATATTCCGAAGCGGCAGGATTTCCCGTACTTAGAACTTCATCAACTTTTTTGAGGGTTAATTCTGCAATATGCGGGGGCACAACGGCACGGATGCTTTTACCAAGAAATTGATCCGGTGGCATCAATAAAAACTGCTCAACACTTTTTGGAGCATTAAAATCTACAATCACTCCTTCAGAATTGAATATGAACAACATATCCGGATTGGCAATCTTATGGGCTTGATTTCGTGCCAAGGCATCTTGAAGGTTTATCTCCATTTCCTTGCGATCGGTGATGTCGTTTATGAGTCCTTCAAGCACTTCTACTCCCTCTTCACTTACGGAAACTTTACGACCTTTTTCCCAAACCCAACGTATCTCGCCATTCTTTTTTACAATTCTATATTCAATCTCAAACGGTTGATCTTGAGCTAATTTCTCATTAATCTTGGTTCTGACATAGTCTTTGTCATCAGGGTAGATAAGGCTGAAATAGGACTTTTGTCGATTGTTGATTAAATCATCCGACACATAACCGGTCAAATCAATGCAGCCTTTTGACAAAAACTCCATGGTATAAAATTCATCATTTTTACAGCGGTATGCAAGCCCGGGCAGATTGTCGAATAAAGTTGTAAGCTGCCGCCGTTGCTCGGATATTTCCTCCGAAATCTGTTTTCGTTTTGTGATATCTTCCACTAAAACAGCAAATTGATTTTCGGAATGTTTGTAGGCTCTAACCGCATAATGGTGATTTAAAACCGAGGAATAGTTTTCAAAACTGATTGGTTCTCCCGTTAAAACAACTTCGCCATAGCGCCCAATCCAACTTGTTTCAGTGCCTGGAAGAATTTCCAAAACGGTTTTTCCAATTATGTCATAGGACAGACCTGTAAGTTGCAAAAAAGCACTATTGACGTCAAGGAATCTGTAATCCACAGGTTTCCCGTTTTCATCGAAAAGCATCTCGTGAAGCGCGAGTCCTATTTGCATTTCGTTTACTAAGTTTCTGTACCTCTGCTCATTAAACTGGATTTGCAACTGTTGCTTTTTTCGTTCCGAAATATCTCGACAACTGCCAAAAACATTTCCATCGGGCAATACTGTTGCATTCAATTCCACCTCAATGGTACTTCCATCGGCCTTGAGCAAATCCACCTCAATCAAAATATTTCCTTTTTCTAACAATAATTGAAACTGCTCCATGCGTTTTTGACGCCAACCAATTGGAGTAATATCAACTATTTGCATATTAAGAAGTTCGTGTTCGCTCCATCCAAGCAATGATGTAGCTTCTTGATTTACATAGTTAAAATACCCCTCTGAATTTGTAATAAACACAGCATCTGCCGAATTATCCAAAATATTCCGAAGTTTTTTCTCATTAGAAATTAATGCCTCTTGCGCTGTTTTTGTTTGAGTAATATCTCTGGCAATGCCCATATAAAATAGAGGGATTCCATTATCATCCTTAAACATCGATCCGTTTGATGCGTGCCATCGAAAACTTCCATCGTTATGTTTTACGCGGTATTCAACTCCAGATTGTTTTTCTCCACTTTCAAGCACTTTTTTCAAAAAATCAAAACATAAATGCACATCTTCAGGATGCACATATTCAGAGATGGATTTTCCGATGGCAGCTTCGGCGGGTTCCCCAATCTGCTCTTCCCAATTTGGTGAAACGTAAGTAAAAAAACCTTCCGGACTTACCGAATAAACAATGTCGTTGGCATTTTCAACAAAAGACCTAAAGCGTAATTCACTGTTTCTCAGAGCTTCTTCGTTGTTTTTAAGATCGGTAATGTCTTGCAGAGAGGCTATGCTCATGGTGGTTCCCGGAATCATATCGACTGTAAGGAAAATATGTCGAATCTCCTTATTTACCGTCAGAAAACGGAAATAATATTCTCGAAGAGCTTTCTCTCTATTTTGTCGTCTTAGTTTATGCTGCTCCAACATTCGGTTTAAATCTTCTTGCACCACAAATTCGGTCCACTTTCTTTTTTTCTCAATTTCGCTCAGTGGCTGTTCGGCAAGGAGTGAAAAGCGTTGGTTGGCAACCACAATGGTCCCATCGGCTTCGATAAGACTTGAGGCTGTGCCTGTATTTTCAAAAATGGCACGATACATCGACTCGCTTGCTTCAATCTTTTCGCGCATTTCATATTCTTTACTCACATCTCTGAAAACCATAACGACTCCTTGCATTTGTCCATTAGCATCACGAATAGGTGCTGCCGAGTCGGCGATATGATATTTTTGGCCGTTTTTCGAAATCAACTTCGTGTGGTTGGCTAATCCTACAACTATGCCTTCCTTTAAAACACGGAGTACAGGATTGATGGCCTTTTGGCCGGTTATGGCATGAAAAATCCTAAAAACATCCGTTAAGGGCTTCCCAATGGCTTCAATGTCGGTGTAGCCTGTAAGAAGTTGTGCTACAGGGTTTAAACGGGTAATTCTTCCTTCTGTGTCGGTTGTAATCACACCATCACCAATGGAATCTAACGTAATACGCAAATTCTCTTGTTGTTCTCGAATTAGCCTTTCATCTTGCTTTTTGTCGCTTATATCCACTAACACGTTCAAGATAAAAGTTTGATTGTTGAATTGAATGGTTTTTACTGAAGATATTACCTCCTTGATTTCGCCGGACGCGATTCTTGTGGTCGTCTCATGGCTTGCGATTTCGCCTGATTCCTTAAAATAAAGATATAATTTTTTAAAATTGTCTTTGTCAATGAGTCCAGCTTCAACAACCGTTTTCCCAACAACATCCTGAGCTTGTAAGCCATAAAAATCTTCCCAAGCCTTATTCACCATATTAATTTCGCCGCCATCTTCCTTGTAAATGGAAACCGGTAGTGGACTCTCTTGAAAAAGTGTTTCAAATAACGCCTGAATTTGTTTTTTCTCATGGTTAACCTCTTGAGAAATAATATATTGTAAAAAGATGTCGCTTATGGTTTTTAAAAGGATTTTTTCTTCTTCCAAAAACTTAAGATTTGCATCAGAATAGAACACTTCAATCGAACCGTAAACCTTTTGCGAAGTGCGAATATACTCTTGGATTGAGTTCTTTCGGTCTTTTTCTGGTTTGCTTGTATAAGTCTGATTGTCAAGATTTAAAACTGCTGAACAGGCCGAAGGAAGCTGCCAAGCCGGAGGAATGAGACAAACCGCTTTTTGGAAAAACTCAGCCGCTGAAAGATTCCCATCTTTACTCAAAGAAGTGAGTTTATATAAACATTCAAGCTCTTTGATTCGCTCTGCAAGTTGAGCCGATTGAACGAAAAGCAATTCATCCTTATGCTTTTTTTCAGCAACCTC